>JAKSDM010000020.1 GCA_022360135.1 Pseudanabaenales cyanobacterium
CTGATCGGATTTGATGAAAGTTTAGGGATTGAAACTAGTTTCTCAGCTCAGGTCGAACAGGCAGGAACCTTGACCCTTCCCGCAAAGCTCTTAACTGATATTGTTTCTCGCTTACCATCGGAAGATATTTCCTTAGAAGCGGTCGCAGTCGAAACAACACTAACGCTTACCTGCTCTTCAGGCCATTATCAGGTTCGAGGGATGAGCCCAGAGGACTTCCCCAATTTGCCTTTAGTGGAAGAAGGGCAAGTAGCCACGCTTTCACCAGAAGGACTCTTGGAAGGCCTGCAAGGATCTCTGTTCGCCACTAGCCCAGATGAGACAAAACAGGTGCTGACGGGAGTGCATCTAATCGTTGAGCCAGAAACTTTAGAATTTGCCGCCACAGATGGGCACCGATTAGCCGTGGTGCAAACAGCCGATCAAAAAACTGAAGCGGCCTCCTCCAAGGAGGCCGTCGCTAAACTGGATGTTACGGTTCCGGCTAAGGCGCTACGGGAGTTAGAACGGATATTGCAACTCCATCAAATCACTGAGGCCATTGCGTTACGATTTGATCCAACCCAGGTGATTTTTGAGTTGGGCCAACAACGGGTGACTACCCGGCTCTTAGAAGGGCAGTATCCTAACTATCGCCAACTCATCCCCCACCAATTTGAACGGCAGATGACGCTGGATCGTAAACAGCTGATGGCGGCGCTGGATCGGATTGCAGTGTTAGCTGATCAAAAAAATAATATTGTTAAACTGACTTTGGACCATGATCAACAAACCCTGGCGCTGTCGGTAGAAGCTCAGGAGGTGGGGAGTGGCCGTGAGCTAATACCGGCTCAAATCTCTGGAGATAATCTGGAAATCGCCTTTAATGTCAGGTACTTGTTGGATGGGTTAAAGGTTATATCCTGTGCTGAAGTGCAGCTTCAATGCAATACGGCGACAAGCCCTTCAATTCTGACTCCTCTGAGCGGTGTCAAGATGACTTATCTGGTTATGCCTGTGCAAATTAGAAGCTAACCCCAGGGAGAACCCCGTCAGTTCGCTGATCCTCTTTCCGCTTACGTTTTAACCGCCGCCATCCTTGATAAAGCGTCAATTTATAAAGAGTTGGTGAGGGGTTTCAGCCATCAGTAGGTGGAGTTGAGAAAAAGTGTAGATTGAAAGAAATTTGGAACAGCCGTTTGCTACTGGCGATCATAATTTTTTATAGAAGGGGGCAGCAATGGATGTAGCGATCGCAATCTTTGTCTTTGGGACGGTTCTGGTCTTATACACCCGAGACGTTTTCAAGAGCAAATAGGGATTGTATTCAAGCTGAGAAATTACCCCTGAGATCAGAACTCGGAACCCCAAATCCAGTGCTTGTTCTCAGGGGTCTAGACCTATCTACTCGGCTTTGTGGCCATAGAAATCGATGCGATAATCGCTGATTTTAACGCCAATCTGCTCCTCAACCTGGCGAATCAGCTCTGGAGGCAATTCAACCTGAATATCAACGATCTGATGAGTATCGAGAAAATTAACATGGCTATGGGAATCGCTGATGTGACCATAGAGACGACCGTCAGATCGTTCAAGGCATTCGATAATACCTTGCTCAGATAGGGCTTCGAGGTTTTGGTAGACGGAGGTATGACCAATTTCCCGCCCTTGTCGATTCAGGCGATCGTAAATTTCGCGAGCGGAAAGGTGTTCTTGGGCTTGCCAAAGAAGTTCCAGGATATAGCGACGCTGACGGCTCAGACGCATTCCTAGAGTCTGACAACGTTCTAAAGCATCCTCTAAAGATCTTAGGGGTTTAGGCGCAGTTGCCTTATTGTGCATAATCTTTACACTCCAAACCCGAGGGAGGCAATACTTAGCATCTGCTTAACTCGACTTGCCAGCCTCGCATGATCGACACAACATCCTAGTAACAACAAGAAATAATCTTAAAATTTAGGGGGTTAAAAGGCAAATCAGCTAGCAACACTGTACTCGCAGATTACACCTTAACTCAACCAGCAAAGTGTCCTACCTGGAAAGACTGGCCGCTTAGTTCATCGCTAAAGGTCAACTTAAGGACGAACACATTGAATACTAAAGCATACTCAGTACCACTTTAGCTTGGAAAACAAAAAATTGTCTATTGACGCCTGTATTCTTTACCGCATCAATCTGGTCCGGCGTGAAGGCAGAGCTGGCGTTAATGAGGCAGGTCATGGACGAGAAAGGGATCAATGGCTTCATGATTAGTCCTTTCCCCTTGGGCTATGAGCGATGGATCGGTCTTGACCTCTAATTGTGAGGGGGGAGATGGAAGGCGCGTTTGCTCAGAGAAGGTTGGGTGGGTAGGGGTCCGGCTGGGAAACGAGGGAAACTCCACCGGATTGCCCTTGACGATGGTTTGCTTAGCTCTGTCATCCAAACGGGAGGACCGCCAGGCAGTAGAGGCTGAAGTAGATGAGGATTCGAGCCTAATAGCGGGGGAAGAGGCGGGCAGGACAGGGACCTGATTCGCCAAGGGCGGAGTAGCGGGACGTGACTCAGAAGTTGGGGTTTGGGGATCTGTGGCAGACGGCTGGAGAGATACCGAAAAAATAATATCCGCCGCTTCCGCTTTTGACTTAGACGGGGGTGCAGGGGTTGCTTGGGAAGCTCGCGGTTGAGGCTGAGACAAGGCCATCTCAGGTTTTGTCGCCATCACTGGCGCTGGTTGCGATTGATGCATATCCATCGCCCGGGCGATCGCGCGCATACGGCGTTCCTGATCGCGAGAGATACTGGAGACGGTATTACCCAAACCTGGGGCGTTCCAACGCTGGGTGTCAGGATTCAAGAAGGAGCGGGTGCGGGACCAGAGAATGGCGTCTGAATCAGTCATCCCCAATCGGTGAGCCTCAGATAACCACTCTAAATAGCCGCCTCGCCCCAAGGCGGCGCGTGGCGCCTGATTGGCTAAATCAATGCCATTCAGTTTTTCTGCCAGGGTTAATGTGAGTCCATGAGCATTGGCCTGCTGATCCAGGTGTTGAGTTTGAGCCTGTAATCGTTTCAACTGGCGTTCATCAGCTTCTTCGGGAGAAGGCGCGCCATGTTGGTAAGAGAAGGTGCCTAAATTCCAGGCTCGATTCCCAGGATCGATGTGGCCATAATAAGCTGATGTCCGATGCCCTTCAGGGGTGCGCGTTCCCTCTGCGCTGCCAATCGCTTTGGCCACCAGAGAATCGACTCCCCCCTGAAAAATGCTGGAGCTGGATATGGGCGCTTGGGCTGGGGCGGTATCGTCATCCTCAGGATTGGAGGGGGCTGGGGTGTGAGCAACTGGAGGATTATCCAAATTAAACTGAAGTGCGATTGGCCCAGGTTTTTCGATGGGTGAGACAGCTGGCTTTTGGGCGATTGCAGCAGAGGGCGGGGGCGGTATAGCGGTTACCCCCCTAGCTGTCGTTGTGGCGGCCATCGCTAAATCGTCACCCCCACTGTACACCGTAGGGGGGGTGGGCAGGATTGAGGCGGCGATGGGAGGGTGGGCTGCTTTAGCAGGCATCGGTAGGGGAGGGAGAGCGGTTTGAGGGTCAGGCGGGGAAGGCAGAGCCTTAGTTTGAGCTGGGCTGGAAGGGCGGCTGGGCGCTGTCAGGCTGAAGTCAAGACCGATATCGCTGGCCTTAGCCGTTGGGCCGGGATTGAAGACCATGGTCAGAAGACTGGCGACCATAAGAGCAGGAGATTTCATAGGAGGAACCAAGTTGGGATTTTGGATTGGATATTTTGGCGTCAGAAATCTTCAGTTCTAGGGAATGGGGAAAGGGTCATAGATAGCCCGGTGAAATCAAAACAGGACTCATCTCTGAAAGGCAGGGCGGAATCGAGGAGAAATAGACTGTGGGTGGGGCTGCAGGGCGCGCTCTAATATATTGCTTGAGGGTTCTACGATGGTCCAGGTGCCCTCAGGCTGACGACGGAGTGTAGCAAAGTGAAGATAATCGCCTTTGCCAATCACCTGGCCTAGTTTGAGATGGCCGAGACGGGGATGACTTATCCCACAGAGTCGAAATAGATAGGCCGGTACTTCGGGGCTAGAAAAAAACACACAATGCGCTTGCGCGGCGGGTTCTACCTCCCCATCAAAAGGAGCGTGGACCCATGATCCATCCAGGTCAATTGAGACATCGCCCAGGCTAGCTGAGACCAGATGGCCAGCGATGCTATCCCCGGGTTGTAGCTCCCAAGTTTGTTGCAGGCTGATGTTTCGGGGCGGCGGCGATAACGGTCTGCTGCTGCAGCCTGTGATCACTGTTAAGCAACTCAGAGACAGGGAGAAAGCCATTAGACGACGGGCATCGCCCGTCGCTTGA
This sequence comes from Pseudanabaenales cyanobacterium, assembly GCA_022360135.1. Lineage (GTDB taxonomy): Bacteria > Cyanobacteriota > Cyanobacteriia > Phormidesmidales > Phormidesmidaceae > JAKSDM01. Next base: position 4,335 of record JAKSDM010000020.1, read on the forward strand.
CTATCCAGACGCAACGTTGGCAGAGATGGTGTAAAGTCCGCAGCCAACCAGTCTATTGGGAGCGCCTCGCGAAGCCATTCACCTAGGGGGTAACTCAGTCTATTCAAAACTGAAGCGATAGCCTGCATATTCGTCGTTCTCGTAGAGAATGACTAACTGGGTTTTGGGATCAAAGGCCAAGGGGTACGCTTCCCGCTCCGCTAAAACGCCAGAACGGACTTTGAGTTCAGGCAATTTGCAGTATGGAGCCTCAATAACTTGGCGCACCCGAGCTTTGGTATCCCTTTCTGGAATGGTGAGGAGGCTGGCCAGTTGCGCTCGCGAGAGCTTGACGTCAGATTGCACAATGGTCTCACAGCGATCACTCGTCGCCATGACAGGGGATTGGTTCATCCAGGCTTTCATGCCCTGAAAGTCAAACAAAATCCATAACAAGCCAAACATCAAAGCCCCTGCAATCAATGGCTTGGGTGACATATGCCGAGAACCCATGGGTTCATGAATGGGTGTCATGCGTTCTTCCTCCTTACTCTCTATCGATACGGTCAATGTAGGCGGGTCCAGCGATCGCCGCCAATTCCGCTAGAGCCGACCCCCCACAATAAAGCCTGCGATCCCCAGCAACAATCGATAACCGAGGCCAAAACCAGCTTGTGGAACAAAGGTCGTGCGGTAAAGGGCGATCGCTACCAGGGCCAATATCATCACCAATATTGGCGGCCATAGAGTGGGATAGGCGACCAACAAAAAATCAAGGCCCAAGCGAAGGATGGTGGCGCTGCTGAACCAGATCATTGCGTCCAGCCAAGAAAAGCCAGATGACCTATGGCGGCTTGTAGGACGACGGCTGGCTGGTTGAGCCGAGCGATTGAGCCGATGCTGTACTTGAGCAGAGCACCCATTCCAAATAGTTTGGATAAACCCGATAGGTTCTTCGATTAGACAGCTTAAGCCAAGGTCTGGCAGGCTATCCAAGTCCTCAAAAGCCATGTTTCGATTGACTGTGCGATCCCGTAGCGTTTGGGCTGTCAAGGCGGCCTCCCGTTCCGCCTGATAGAGATCAATGGGGCGTTGGGTAAGGATGACCCGACCTTGTTTGTCTTGGGCGACTTCGGGGACGATCGCCGATTCATACTCACAGACCGTCGGGATTGGATCGTTAGGATATGAGCCCTGCTCACCGAGCATTTCGCGCTTTCGCAGATCGCGTTCGATCCGATCAGCGATCGCTTTTAATTCTAGGATTGCCGTTTCCTGGGTTTGAGAGAGCTGATTAATTCGCTGGGCCTGTGCCGCCAGTCGTTGCCAATTCAACTCAAACAAGCGATCCTGCGCTTCTGTGGCAGGGTGGGGCGGGGTGGAGGGAGAGGAGTCGCCCGGATTGGAAAATTGCTGCAAATGCAAGTTAGAGCGCTGCTTCAACGTCTCTACCGTAGATGCAATCTGAGCTAAATTTTGGTCATCCTCCTCAGTCGGCTCCTGGCTGGGATAAGACAGATGACTGGATAGAGATATTGGTGACCACGGCAGAGAATAGTTTTCTTCTAGAGGCAGGTCGGCCTTTAGAGACTGAAGTTTTTCACGAATCGCTTGAAGTTCCATCTCAGATTTGTTCATGGGGAAATAGCTGGAACTGGGTGGGAAAAGAAGGGCTACATAGAATGCTGAATAGTACTAGTGTACTATAATCAGCTTGATTTGAGCTGCCTTGCAAGTGTTAATTTCTGAAAAGATAGGGGGCTTAGCGATTTTTACAGAGGGGGATCGTGAATTCTAAATGAAATTACTCAACTTTTTGAGTATTTATAACGTCATGTAAGGGAGTCCTTAACTGGTTGCATGGGCTTGGGGCGGCGCCAAAGTTGAGGATATTTTCAGTTCAAATTAGGCGGAATGGCGACTTGATAGCGATTTTCACTGGGATTGAACACCTCTCAGCGAAGTGGAGTGTAGGGTGTAGTCGATGCATTTGAAAACCGCTATAGATGGGAAGGTTTAATCAAAACGATACAATCCATTTTCAACCTGTCTAGGAGACTCATGGTGAGACCTATGGTGAAGGCGTCTAGGAATATTCCCCGTAACTACCAGGAGCGAGCCATCTCACAGAAAAGGGTTTCCAGGCGGTCTAAAGGCGCGACTGCCGCAGCTGATATTGGTCAAAAATCCTGTCTCTACCACATCTTGATGTCCTTATTTCTGGGAGGACAGGTTTTGATGCGGCTGCTTCAAGGACGGATCTCTCGTCGGCATGTGATGGAGCATATGGTGTCTGCAGGGCCTTGCTCTCTGGCCCCGGCGCTGCTAACCAATCTGTTTGCGGGCATGATTTTCACCATTCAAACTGCTCGCGAACTGGTTCGCTATGGGGC
>JAKSDM010000308.1 GCA_022360135.1 Pseudanabaenales cyanobacterium
AAGCGGTGAACGCTGCAAAACCAAGAGAAAATCATTCACATCATCAAATGCGCAGGCTTGTCCTCTGATCTCAATGCCGCCCGCTGAAAGAGCCCCTTCCGGTTGACCTTCAGCCACAACACCTTCTATCTGGGTGAGGGTCTCAACCTGAATCCGAGTGGGCACCGTATCTCGTAGATCCTGGAGCAAAGCTGACCAAGGGCGGATCTGGTTAAACACTGATACAAAAGCTCCGATTTCAGCTTGGATAAGATCTATCTGCGCCTGGACATTGGCGACTGCCTGCAGTTTACTTTGAAGTTCGCTGAGCTCCCCCGCCAACCTCATCTCTTCGGCCCGCAACTCCTTAATCTGACTCTGCAGAATCAACCAATACCCCCCCAGTCCAGCCAGGGTGGCGATGGCCACTGCCAGCCCAATAAAGAGGGGTCGCTGGTCACCCCGATCGACCCTGGCTGCTTGAGGCTTAAACTCAACCTGGCGCTCTTCACGATCATTGAGAAAGTTGATATCCAAACTGTACACGCCGCTAAACCTCCCTCATTCCTAAACCAAGGACTGTCGCTAAACCTGGACGTTGGGCCATCGGCACATCCTGATCCATCTCTAACGACAGGGCTGCGATCGGATCAATCTGACTTGCTGGCAAACTCAGCCGTTGCCCAAAAAACTCATCCAGTTGGCCGATCGCACCTCCCGGTCCGGCTAATAGAAGCTGAGCCACCTCCATGTCGTCACCCTGATTTAAATAAAAATCAATCGAGCGGCGTAGCTCGTCCGCCAGCTCTCCAAGCACCCGTAACATCGCTGCCGTACCGGGGTTAGCACCGCCCAACTGAGGCGCTCCAACACTATCCATGGGGGTGATGGGCACCGTCATCCCCTGCAACAAATCTGTATTGCGAGAAGGGGGAAGATTCATCGCTCGGCTCAAGGCGCTCTGGATCTGAAAAGTCCCAATCGGAACCGTGCGGGAGAAATGAGGAATTCCGTCCACCACAATCGAAATTTCAGTGCTCTCAAACTCAATATCGACAATAGCGGCGGCTTCCTGAGGCGTAAATTGCCGTAGCTGTTCCCGAATCGTGCGAATTAGAGCAAAACTGCTGGTCTCCAGAACATTCAGGAGTAAACCCGCTTGTTGGAAGGTTTCGAGATAGGTATCGGTGATTTCCTTGCGCACTGCAACTAGCAAAACCTGAACTTTTTCAATCCCATCCTCATCGACGAAAAAGCCTAACTTTTGATAATCTACATCCGCTTCTTCTCGCGGAAAAGGAAGGTAAAGACTCGCTTCCTGATTGAGGATCATCTCCCTCAACTCATCATCATCAAGCTCTGATGGCACCGGAATCACTCGGGTAATGGCTCGCCCCGGGATGGCGGTCGTCGCCTGCTTAACTTTTAGCTTGCTTTCAGTCAAGGCAGCTTGAATGGCCTCAGCCATTGCCGGAGCGTCGAGAATTTGACCTTCCTGAAAAACTCCCTCAGGAATCTCCACAGAGGCCAATATCTCCAACTTTAATTTCTGACCTTGCTTGCGCAAACGGGCGACATTAACGCGCTCTGGCGTTAGTTCTACACCAACCCCTCGCGTTTTTTTGGAAAACAGGGATTTTAGGCTATTCACGGCTATGTCCGATGGTTGAAATTGAGACAATCAAAGGTGGAGAAATAGAGAAAAAACACCTAAGAAATTGTAGCTTTTCAAAACTTTGTGCTAAAGCATGGTACACAATTTAGGCCAGAATGGCCAATCTGACTAAGAAGATACAAAGCTTAAAAAAATTATTTGAAAAAACATCTGAAATTCGCTAAAGGTTGAGCGTTCTCTCTCTTGAGATCGCCAAAGATCACTCAGATTTTGTATCTGAATTGCCAGATCTATTTCTGATAGAAAGTTGGCTATTTTAGCTATTCCTCCCTACATTCTAGTCAAGGTCCTAATTTGACTTCACAGCACAATGTCTCATCACCCTAACCGCTTAGATCCTCTAAGGATTGACAGTGACCGATCCACAAACCCGGGGATTTTTATCCGAGATGTTACACAAGAATTAGGAAAAAGGATCACCCATTTGCAAAAAAACCTTAGTTTTTTTGATTTAGTCTATTAGCCTGTATTCTTAGAAGTCAGCCCCTAGCCCCCACTCTCCAATTGCCAATCCATTCCTAATCCTGAATCCGCTGATGAAACAAAGCTGGCGACAATTTGGTCTGTTCGTTGTGTTGGGCTTGATTTTAAGCGGATTGATCAGCTGTGGTTCTGGTCCTCCCAATGCCCATAACAGTTCTGCTGCTGAGGGCAGGCAGGAAGTGGAATTTTGGACAATGCAGCTCCAACCCAAATTCACCGACTATTTCAACCATTTAATCGCCAACTTTGAGGCGGAAAATCCAGACATCAAGGTACGTTGGGTGGATATTCCGTGGGCGGATATGCAGAGCAAGATCTTGACAGCGGTGTCGGCCGGAACCGCACCGGATGTGGTCAACCTTAATCCTGACTTTGCCGCTCAACTCGCCAGCAAAAATGTCTGGCTTGCCCTAGATGAGAACATGCCCAAGGAGATTAAACATCAATACCTGCCCAAGATCTGGCAGGCTAGCCGTTTAAATGGAGCCAGTTTTGGCATTCCTTGGTACCTGACTACTCGGATCACGCTTTATAATCAGGCCCTACTGGAACAAGCCAGCCTCAGCGAACCGCCCAAAACGTATGAGGAATTGGCTCAGGTCGCCAAGCAAGTTAAAGAAAGCACAGGCAAGTATGCCTTCTTCGTTACCTTTGTGCCTGAGGACACTGCTGATGTCTTGCAATCTTTCATCCAAATGGGATCGGCATTAGTGGATGAACAAGGGCGAGCAGCCTTCAACACACCTGCTGGCAAAGCCGTTTTTCAATATTGGACAGACCTTTATCAACAGGAGCTATTACCGAGGGAAACGCTAACCCAAGGGCATCGTCGCGCAATTGAACTCTATCAGGCGGGAGCGACGGCCATTTTGACATCCGGCGCCGAATTTCTCAGTACCATTGCCGCCAACGCCCCAGATATCGCCAAGGTGACTGCCAGCGCCCCTCAAATCTCTGGGAAGACCGGCAAAAAGAATGTAGCTGTGATGAACCTAGTCATTCCAAAGTCAACTGATAACCCAAACGCAGCTTTGAAATTCGCCCTATTTGTCACTAACGACACGAATCAGTTGGCCTTTGCAAAAGCAGCCAACGTTCTGCCCTCCACAGTCAACGCTCTCAAGGACAGTTATTTCATCAATCTACCTACAGAGGCATCCCCAATGGATGTCGCCCGCTTTGTCAGCGCCAGCCAGATGGAAGACGCCGAAGTGCTGATCCCGGCAATGAACAACATCAAAGAACTACAACAGATAATCTACGACAATCTCCAGGCGGCTATGCTGGGCCAGAAGACAGTGGATCAGGCAGTGGCGGATGCGGCTGATGAGTGGAATCGGGAGGTGGAGGATAGGCGATAGGCGATTAGGTGAGAGATGGGGAGAATGGTTGAGATGAGGGAAATGGGGCGGCTTCAGAGTACGTGAGGCGGGTAGAGCAGGGGAGGCAGGGGGAGCAGGGGAGGCAGGGGGAGCAGGGGAGGCAGGGGGAGGCAGGGGGAGGCAGGGGGAGGCAGGGGGAGGCAGGGGAGGAGCTGACTATGAGTAGCGTTCTGATTTTCTGCCTACCGCCTATTGTTTAACCTCTACCGATCTAAATTTCCCCAAAAAGTGACCCACCAGATAGAGAGAGCCACACAAGACGGTTAGCTGAGAATGCTCAGTCTGGTCATGGGTTGTTGCGGCTTCTAGTGCCGATGCTAAATCTGGATAGGCTTGACAGACTGCTAGATCTGGACAAATTGACTGGGCGATCGCACCAAGTTCCTCCGGCTCAGCAGACAAGCGCCCTGGGACAGGCGCAAGATGCAGTCGATCCCCTGGTCGCAGCAGGGCTTTAAAGATGGCGGCGTGGTCTTTAGTGGAGAGCATACCCATAAGCCAGGAAGTATGGCGGGCAGCGGGCGGCGGGCAGAGAACGGACTTTGCCGACAAACTATCAACATACTGTCGTAGGGCTTGAGCAGCGGCG
>JAKSDM010001617.1 GCA_022360135.1 Pseudanabaenales cyanobacterium
ATCTTCGATCCCGAGTTCGTTGAATAGCTGCAACATGTTGGGGTAAGCCCCAAAGAAGATATGTAACCCTGTCTCGTACCAGTCACCGTCTTTATCTTTCCAGGCGGCGACTTTGCCGCCTAACACATTTCGCCTTTCTAGAACTATCGGAATATGTCCTGCATCCACCAGATACTTGGCGCAAGAGAGACCGGCTAAACCCGCGCCCGCGATCGCAACTCGCATGTAATGCTCCGCCCTCTAAGCTGCTGAACTCATTCCTCATTATATGTTGCAAAGCGTTACATTTTGACGAAAACTCGGTCATTTTGCCATGTTTCACCGCTATCAGGACAAGCGAGTCAGACTATGGTCTGGCTGGAGAGCACTGTTCACGATCCGCCAGAATTGATAGCCAATCATCTGTCCAAGCTAACAAAACCTGGAGGCTTGCTTGCTTCAGAACCCCCCAGTTCTCTAATCAACGCCCGGTTGCTCCAGAAACAGGAGGATCATCATCTACCGGGATTTGTTACCTTTCAGAACTATCTGCTGCTATAGCTTATGGCCATTTCCGATAGGATAGGGGTGAGGGAGAAGGCAGGTTGAGCTGTCAGTATGACTTTTTATACGTCTGGGGGGACTCGTGACAAAGACTAACTTAGACTTCTTGGCCCAGTCCGATCCTGAGGCCACAACCATGATCCAGCGGGAACTCCAACGACAGCGTGACCATCTAGAGCTGATTGCTAGTGAAAACTTCACGTCTCCTGCGGTACTGGCGGCTCAAGGTTCGGTATTAACCAATAAGTATGCGGAAGGATTGCCGCGTAAGCGGTATTACGGCGGCTGTGAATTTATTGACCAAGCGGAACAATTAGCCATTGACCGAGCTAAGCAATTGTTTGGCGCCGCCCATGCTAACGTTCAGCCCCACTCAGGCGCCCAGGCGAACTTCGCCGTTTTCTTAGCGCTGCTGCAGCCAGGAGACACCATCATGGGAATGGATTTGTCCCATGGCGGACATCTAACCCATGGCTCTCCCGTAAATGTATCGGGTAAGTGGTTTAAAGTGCGTCATTACGGCGTTGACTCGGACACAGAGCAGCTAGACTACGAACAGGTTCGGCGACTGGCCTTAGCGCATCGGCCCAAACTGATTATCTGTGGCTATTCAGCCTATCCTCGAACGATTCATTTCGATCAGTTTCGAGCGATCGCAGACCAAGTCGGCGCTTATTTGCTGGCGGATATCGCTCATATCGCTGGCTTAGTCGCTACGGGACATCATCCCAACCCGATTCCCCACTGTCATGTGGTCACAACCACCACTCATAAGACGCTTCGGGGTCCTCGCGGCGGATTGATCCTCAGCCACGACCCAGAACTGGGTAAGAAGCTGGACAAGGCTGTTTTTCCTGGCAGCCAAGGCGGCCCATTAGAGCATGTGATTGTGGCCAAAGCCGTCGCCTTTGGCGAAGCGCTTAAACCAGAGTTCAAAACTTATTCTGCTGAGGTAATTAAAAATGCTCAAGCCCTGGCGGCTCAACTCCATCAACGAGGGTTCAAAGTAGTCTCCGGCGGCACCGACAATCATCTGCTCCTGGTCGACCTGCGCTCCCATAGCATGACCGGCAAACAAGCTGACCAACTGCTCAGTCAAGTCAATATCACCGCCAATAAGAACACTGTCCCCTTTGATCCGGAATCTCCCTTTGTCACTAGCGGCCTGCGTTTGGGTTCCCCCGCCATGACCACTCGGGGGATGGGAGCCGTCGAGTTCGTCGAAATTGCCGACATCATCGCCGATCGCCTGCTGAATCCAGAGGATGAGTCTGTAATGCAAGACTGCCGCCGTCGGGTCGCCGCATTGTGCGATCGCTTCCCGCTATATCCTCATCTAG
>JAKSDM010000205.1 GCA_022360135.1 Pseudanabaenales cyanobacterium
GAAAATCACACTCCCTTAGAGTCTCTTGTAATCTATTGATTTGCTCTGAAGTTAGAAATCCTTTAGCTGGCATAGGGTAGATGATTTAGCTGATTTCAATTTACATTTTATGCAACTTAGATGCCGATTAGCTTAATACACCTTTAATTTGAGGTGCTCTAGCAGCGATGTCCTGAAATTAAGATTGCATTCAATACGACTGAGAATCGCTATAATCAAACGGTCTAACAATCCGCTTGAACCTGACCGTTGAAAGCTTATCTGTTAGGTGTTTAAGATTATCTGCGGCGGGTGAAGTGGGTCGTCATATCACTAGGCACCAGAGACATTGCTGAGTATTTCGTCAAAAGGAAAGAATTCCTGAACAATCTTACGAGATCCGCAGCTAGATAACATCTCATCTACTCATCCATAGTCTTTAGTCATGAATTTGCACGCCAACCCCCAACAGGCTTGGCTCTGCCAGTTTCCGATGACGTTTCCGATAAATCAGTAGATGGGCGGAGGGGATAAAATAGAGGGCCAAGAGAGTAGCGCCGCCGAGACCGCCAGCGATCGCGATCGCCAACGGCGGCCAGAAACCCGTCTTATCTAACATCAGCGGCGTAAATCCCATAATCGTCGTCAGGGTTGTGGCGATCACATGGCGGGTCGCCTTGATCACAACGGCTTGGGTGGCGCGGACATTGCCCTCACGGGCTAACGGATCGTTTCTTAGGGCAGCCAGGACGACAATCGAGTCGTTGATGGCCAGACCCACCAGGCCCAAAGTTCCTAAGATCGCGGTAAACCCAAATAGGGAGTTGAATAGCCAGAGCGCCATCGCCGCCAAGCCGATGGCGCAGACGGCGACAATCGCCAACAGTCCCGCCAGGGCAAAGGAATTGAACGACAGCACCAGCGTGGCCGTCATTAGAATGATCAAGACCCCGACGGTAGAGAGCAAGTTGCCCACCGCTGTGCCCCGCGCATCCGCCTCACCGCCGTACTCCAGTCGGTAGCCAGGGGGCAGCGTAAAGTCACTCTCAGCCAACTGTTGCTTAAAGCGGGTCAGAACCGTGTCTGGCAAAGCGCCTGCAGTGATGAAGCCCTGCACTGTATTAATCCGCTGACCGTTGCGACGGACAATGGAGGCAAGATCCGGTGTTAGTGTCACATCAGCGACAGCGGACAAGGGAATCGTTGAGGTTGCAGGATTTGCCGTCGTATTGCTCGGCAACAGGTCCAATGATGTTATGGCCGCTAAGTCGCCCCGATTTTTGTCGGCTAGACGTACACGCACGGGAATATCCTCAGTTCCCTCCAGGATAGAGCCGCCAAGCGCCCCTTCTAAGGTGGTGTTGAGTTGGTTGGCGATCGCTGCATTGTCCAACCCGGTTCGCCGCGCTTGTTCCTCATCCACCATCAGCGCCAATTTCGGCAGAGCTTCTGTCAAATCGGCGCGGGTATGGATAACGTCTTTAACCTTGGTTAGTTCGGCTCGGAGCTGATTTCCCAATTTCCTCAATTGCGCCATATCCGACCCATAGAGGCGGATTTCTATTGGGGCCGGGAAGGGGGGACCTTGCTCGAGCTGTTTCACCAACACCTGGGCTTGGGGAAAGGCCTGGTCCAGATCGTGCTGCAGCGTTTGGATGGTCTGACGCAGGTTTTCTGTAGTATTGAGCTGGACGATGCCCTGGGCATACTCGGCTACATTCTCTCGACTGCCAATGACGTTATAGAAGAAGGAGGGGGCGCTTTCGCCCAAAAACCAATGCACCTCTTCCACCGCCGGATGTTGACGGATCAGGTCACGCGCCTGCAAGACCTGAGTTTGAGTTTGAGCGATTGCACTCTGTGAGGGCAATTCAAACTCAATCTGAAACTGATCGCGGTTGGTGGGGGGAAAAAACTGCTGCTCCAGACTGGCAAACTGGATAAATCCGATGATGGGCAAAACCAGCGACAGCAGAATTCCCAACACCGGACGGCGGAAAACTTTGCCCAAGCTCCAGCGATAAAGGGCAGAGAGTTGAGGATAAGAAAACCCATCCGCCCACCACGACTGGCGCTGCGATTCGCTTCGCTGCCGACGGCTGGAAAATGGACGCCATTGATGTAATCTCCCGGTCAAGGCGGCAATGATCGTCAGCGACAGAACCAGCGAACTCACCAAGGCCAAAATGACCGTACTGCCGATAGTGCCGATGAATTCGCCCGTACCGCCAGGAGAAATGGCGATGGGGACAAAGGCGAGTACGGTTGTGAGGGTTGAGGCGAGCAGAGGAATCGTCAGATAGCGGACAGTTTGGCTGACTGCGGCAGCGGGCTTCATGCCCTGCCGCAGATGGATATAGACCTCGTCAACCACCACGATCGCATTATCAATCAGTAGCCCCAGAGCAATGATCAGCCCGGTTACAGAAATCTGATGCAGCGGCGTTCCCAGGACTTTCATGCCGCCAAACACCATCAGGGTCACCAGCGGCAAAGCTGAGCCCACAATCAGGGCTGATTTCCAACCCAGGATCAATAGGGACACGGCAATCACCAGCACTGACCCCAGCATCAAGTTGCCAATCACCCCATTCAGCCGCTGCTGCACATATCGACTTTGGTCCAACATCACCTCTAGGCTCAGACCATCAGACAGGTCAGTCTCAAATGTCTCCAGGGTTTGACGGGCCAGCCTCGCCCATTGGTCTACCCGCTGACTCGATTCCACCGTAACCGACAGTACGACGGCTGGACGCCCACCGACCAGGGTTAGGTTTGAAATGGGCGATCGCACCCCCTTAACCAGGTTGGCAATGTCTCCCAACTGGGCCACTTGGCCTTCACCGCCCACCCGGATCGGAATTTGCCGGATACGCTCCAGAGAATCCAGTTCGCTGTCTACTTCAAACAGAAATTCGTTGCTATCCCCCCGCAACTGACCCGCGGAAACCTTAGCATCGCTGGCGCGGATTTGCTGAGCCAAATCTTGGGCCGTCAACCCTAATGCGGCCAGATCAGCCTGAGACACCTCCACCTGAATTTCTTCATCAGGGTCGCCATATATTTCTACTTTGTCAGTCCCGGGGAGGGCTCGTAGTCGGTCCTCCAATCCTGCCGCCACCCGACGGAGGATAGTGTAATTGACTGGGGTGTCGAGTTCCCACGTAAGTCCCACAATCAGGGCGCTGGCTTTGACCCGCCTATCTTCGTATTCGGGTTCCGATGCGCCCTCGGGTAATTGGGGAATGGCGTCATCCAGTTGGCTACGAACCTTGGCCCAAACCGGGGCGACATCGGGGATGGTTTCCTTCAGTTCGATGCTAATCACCGAAACGCCTGGACTGGAAGTCGATTCCAGGTTGTCGATTGCTTCTATGTCAGAGAGTTCTTCCTC
>JAKSDM010000826.1 GCA_022360135.1 Pseudanabaenales cyanobacterium
CGATAGCTCCACTCCAGGGGACGAGTCTTTTTCTTCGGGGGCAACACTTCTGGCAACAGAGGCTCGAGGATTTCCCATTCTGAATCAGTCAGACTGCTTGAATAGACCATGGTACTTGGAGTAGACGCTACCTGGTATTTTCGCGTAAAAGCCCAAAGATCTCAAATGGGCTCTATAAAGAATTTAGAGTTTTGTGCAAGCATCTTAGGGTTTTGTGTATTCGGAACTGAATCTATTATGGCTATCTTTTAAGTGTCCAACATCAGTCTGAGCAAACCCGAATGAAAGGGAGGAACCACTATGTTATTCAAATTCCTTGGACAACAAATTGGCAATTTATTCCTGTATCCAGCCAATCAACCAATCCCCAAAACCCCTTCCGACTATGGCATTAGCTATCGGGACGTTGAGTTCAAAACCCGCGATGGTCTTATGCTTTCTGGCTGGCTGCTCAATGAGGGCGGAATAGCCACGATCATCATGACCCACTTTGGTTATCGGGCGAACCGCTTTGGTTACCAGACCAAACACCAGGGACTGGTGAAACCGTATGACCAGGAAATCGAATTCGTCAAAGTCGCCAAGCAGTTGGTAGACGTTGGTTATACCGTTCTGATGTATGACCTGCGAAACCATGGAGAGAGTGGAAAAAGCAAGCTTGGTGTCGGCACAGGGGGCGTTGAAGAATCGCAGGATGTGATAGCAGCTGTCGAGTTTATCGGCAGTCAAAGCGATAAACCGATTGGGTTACTCAGTTACTGTATGGGGGCTAATGCAACGTTTTATGCCCAGGGCGATAATCCTGAAGTCTTTACCCACAACAATGTCCAGGCGCTGGTGGCCATGCAGCCTCTCACCAATGGCGAATTCTTGCGAAAACAGGGGTTCGGCAAACGTATCGAAAGACACGCCGAGAACCATTATAGGAAGATGACTGGGTATTCCCTCGATCACCCGATTCTTGACCATGTAGAAAAGGTCATTACGCCAACGCTTTTGTTACAGGGCTATCGGGACGTGTCAACAAACATGGATTTCATTCGAGCACTGTATGATCGGTTGTCCGCTGAAAAGAAAATGTACTGGATGGAAGAGACAATCCATCGCTTCGATGGCTACAACTAAGTAGGTAGGCAAAATTAATTACAGAGAAAAGCCGCTGAAACCACTTGAATATAGTCACTCAGGCTGTAAATATTTTTGCACAGGCACTTACTTTGCTGATCACCCCAAAGATATGCTGGATTGGTTTCAACGTCATCTACAGACGAATTCGTCCGCCATTCATCGTGAGCAAAGCCAACTAGCAGCTCACTAACAGTCTTGGGCAACAACTTTAGTAACAAGTAGACCCATAGCAAAAAACGTCCTAATTGCCTGAAATTCTTAGACCTGCTCGCAACCGCGAAACAGCATCCGGTCTGGTGGACCAGATCTGGCAAGCAACCGGGGCTACTGTGGACGGTAGACCTGAACAAACATCTTACTTACCGTGGCATAGAAGCTTTTTCAGTCCATCCTGGAGCCATTCAAACTGACCTGGGGCGGCATCTAACGGAGGAAGATATCGCCATGTTCCAAGTCCAAGTCAACAGTGGTGCAATGCCGCTTAAAACCATTCCAGCAGGTGCTGCAACACAAGTTCTGGCAGCCACTGCACCGGAAGAGAGGTGCCTATCGAGCCGACTGCCAGATCTGTGAGATTGACGACGAGGCCAAGTCATAGAATGTGGTTCGGTCATATGCCATTGACCTCCATATCAGCAAGGCTAATTTATTAGATCGGCGTATTCATTTGTTAGATCAGCGATCGCATTTTCTTGATCAGCGATCGCATTTTCTTGATCAACGATCGCAATTGTTTGATCGGCATACTTATTTGTTAGATCAGCGATCGCAATTGCTTGATCGGCGTACGCAATTGCTTGATCGGCGTACGCAATTGTTTGATCGGCGATCGCAATTGTTAGATCGGCGTACGCATTTTCTTGATCAGTGTACGCATTTTCTTGATCGGCGATCGCAATTGTTTGATCGGTGTACGCATTTTCTTGATCAGCGTACGCAATTGTTTGATCGGCGATCGCGATTGCTAGATTGGCGTACTCTAGCTGCGGCCTCAACGCATGTATTCATTGTGTGATCAAATATGACTCCGATAACAGGTTGAGATACCTGCAGTGCGATCTCCGGTTTAACTTTTGGGGGTGTTATCAAGAGTCTTATCTGCATAACACCCATTTTTTGGGGAAATAGCCTGACAAAGACCTGTATAACATCCCATTTGAGGTAGTTATGCAGACAATTTTCGGCATAACCTCCTTCTGAGGGGTGGATATTCAACTTAGGATCGGGCTCAACACTCTAATTAGGGGTGTTATGCAGAGTAGAAGGAGAGAAAACAGTCTAAACAATAGTTATACGGCGCTGGAGACCGCGAGACTTGAGATTCCAGCTTTGTGGACCAGCTTTGGAATGAAACAGCCATGAACGAACTATTCCTGTTCTCCAGTTCAGTTAGGCGGGATCCTGCCATCGACCGCTGGATGGAAGTGCATTCCGGTGAACTGGGGGCAATCGCACGGCGCTGGTTTCAGGTCATGCGCGACTGCGGAGACGACGTTCGAGAATTATTGCATGATGGCCACCCTACCGCATGTGTCGGTGAAGCGGCGTTCGCCTATGTCAACGCCTTCAAGGCTCACGTCAATGTCGGCTTCTTTCGCGGCGCAGAGCTTGCCGATCCCGATGGTCTTTTGGAAGGCGCCGGCAAGTTCATGCGACACGTGAAGCTCAGGCCCGAAGGGAATGTCGATGCCAGGGCTCTGGCAAAGCTAATCGAAACTGCATACACTGATATGAAGGGGCGGATGAAGGCGGGGTAGTTCGTGCAGGCTTTCGATAAATATTGGATTCCTCCAGTTAAGCAGCCGATCTTATAGGATGCGTTTCCTACTGCAACGCCTACTACCCCACCGATAGTAAAAGTAGGATTTCTCAGTCTTAGGGCTGAAGTGCTTGAGTCGGATTTCCTGACTTACCTGGTCAAGCAGTTTCGGTGGGCGCTTCATGGGTAGATCCCGTATAACTGTAGTAGCGGGGGTATTAGACCGCAGATCTAGTTAGCTTGCTGATTAATCGCCAGGACTTTTCCTCAAGACCATCGACATCATTCGATCGCATGTACTATAATAGCTGCATCTGTAACCTCACAGAATTCAGGTGGTTGTGAAGGTGAAAGTTGCCCAAACAAAAACCCCTTCAGCGGAACGAAGAAATCATTTGCTCACAAAGAATATGCATAGATGCTGTGTCTGTAAAAGAGGTGGAGTTGGTCTTCATTTACATCATATTGATGAAGATTCATCCAATACAGTTGATGAGAACCTTGCTATTCTGTGTGTCTAAGATCATGATTTGCACCATAGACCCGGTGCCTATGATCTTGTAAAGCATACTGAGTTATACCAATTAGAAATGAAGATGAGCATAAATGAGGAAGAAATTGTGTCCTAAGAGGCAGCTTGTAGCAGGGTGTAAGATGTTTTTATTTTCATTTTTCTGTAATGTCTTTGTACTGTAGTGGAGAGTTTTTTAGATGGAGTAAGTCTTGCAGCTAATAACATTAGTCCTGTACTCTCCTGGTAGAAAAATAGGACCGACATCGGTATCAAGCTAATTTAGACCACCACTTCCTTATTTTGTTTGGCGAACAACTTGCTGAAGACATTGGCTGCTGTCTCTCCTTGTTGCAAACAATCGTGAGCGAATAAGATTAACTTTTCAATCAGCGCTTGCCCTTGTTGCTTACAGACCTGCCCAATGGTTTTGATGGGTTTAGTCGGAGGTTTACCTTGACGCTTTGTCGGTGGCGGCGGCAAACAGACTAGGTGCAGGATAGAGTAAGCTACACACACTAAACACCAATGGGTTTGAATGGCCTCTGATGTTCGCACTCGATACTCATCAAGTCCCAGATACTACTTTCCATCTCGATAAAATGTCTCTATCGACCATCTTTTCAAGTACCTTAAAAGGATTTGTTTAGCCCTCCAGTCTGTCCGGTTGGTGACCAACACAGCATAGGAACCCTTTAATTCTGCACTCTCAAAACTAATCACTAAACGGACTTTACCGAGACTCGCAATCCGCACACATAGCGTAAAACACCAGTAGGTATGGTTTTCCACC
>JAKSDM010001746.1 GCA_022360135.1 Pseudanabaenales cyanobacterium
AGCAGAACTAGTACTGTCACTGCTTGCTCAATAGCAGTGTATACGGGGTCTGATCAAAATCCTAATGCTAGATTCCCTGATAAATCACCTTTAAGTCCCCTTGTTTTCACATTCTTCGTGCTAGGACTGGGATAGGTTTCTATAAATGCTACAGGTAACGATCATGAACTGCTTTCAAACCTCCGCTATGGCTTTGACAGCTTGTCTGCTAGGCGCAGGGGCTATGATAGCCATCCCCCAAGCCGCCAAGGCAGATTCTGAAACCTTTAGCCTTTCACCTGGTTTTGAGCCCAATCCAACGGTGGGGTCTGGGCAGTCAGGCGGCGATCGCTGGATAGAAGGATGCGGTTATGTCAATCCGGAAGACTCCCCCGATCATGTTTTGAAGCTCACAGACAATTTTGACTATTTGGAGATTGGCATTGTCGCTGATGGCGACCTGACGCTATTCATGAAGCATCTTGAGACGGGAGAAGTTAAGTGTGTTGATGATTCGAATGAAACGCTATTGCCAGAATTCTACGCCGAATGGTCTGCTGGAACTTATCACCTTTGGGTGGGTGATTGGGAAAGTGCTTTCTATCGCTACGAAATTTACATTGGTTATTAGCAGTTTTCATTTGCATTGACGACACCCCATACCCTACACCCTAAAACACAGCGACAAAAAACGACTCAATGGCAAGTCAACTAGGACCCACTGCATCAAGGCGCGTCTTGCAAATGATGACTCTCAAATCCCCTTTTTAATCTAATTGCTGAATTCTTCAAATAAAGCGACTAAAACCAAATTGGAGTAGAGGAAGCCGTCGGGATCGGTGAGTTTTAAATATCCCACGCCGTTCTTCAATAGCGTTTCGACTGGGGCAGAGTTACTGGCGCGATCGCAGTCTCCTTCAACCCCCATCACGCTCACCCAACCTTGTCGAATATAAGGCGTCAGACAACGGTCTAGAGGCGCCAAAATATCTGCGCCAAACTCTATCGTCAGTTCTCTTAAGTTCACCCCCTCAGATAAGCGCAACCCCACCATGAACTGATCAAGCAACTTTTCTTGAGGGGACGTAATGGGGCAGTCTATCTGTCCACCCGCCGCCGCAAACTCCTTAACCCACTGCCCGTATTCTTGGGTCTTACGAGGACGGCTGAAGCGCTTGCCTCGAACATAGCTCGCAGCGCCCATACCAAAACCATAGTAGGGACGATTTTCCCAATAGGTGCGGTTATGACGGCACTGGTAACCGGGCTTGGCGTAGTTGGAAATCTCATAGTGTTCATACCCCGCCGCCGTCAGGGTTTTCTGAGCCAAACGGTACATATTCACTGTCAGCTCTTCACTGGGCAAAGGCTTGACGCCCGGTTGATACCAATGTCCAAAGGCAGTTTCCGGTTCAATGGTGAGATCGTAGATGGAGAGGTGATCGGGCGCCAATGCGATCGCCTGGGCTAGAGAGTCCTGCCATTGAGCCATACTTTGATTCGGCAACCCCGAAATCAAATCCAGGCTGAAATTGGCTAAATCAGTCTGATGGATGAAGTCCACCGCAATCTCAATGTCGGCGGCTGTATGGGAACGCCCACAGGCTTGTAATAACTCGGGTTGAAACGCTTGTACACCCAAACTCACTCGATTCACCCCGGCGTGCAGATAGCCTCGAATATGATCTAAGCCAAAGGCGCCAGGATCCATCTCCATTGAGATTTCAGCCTCAGCAGCGATACCAAACCGCTGCTCCAAAGCGTCTAAGACATGGCGCAGTTGAGCGACTGATAGGAGCGAGGGTGTGCCGCCGCCAAAGAAAATCGTTTCCAGTGTTGAACCGATTGGCGGTGTCGCCGCAATTTCCTCACACAGAACCTCGACGTATTGACGGATTGTCCCAGAATTCTCGCCTCGTCGGCGATCGCCCACCACCGAAATCGGAAAATCGCAATAGTAACATCGCCTTCGACAAAACGGGATGTGGACGTAAGCAGAACGCGGCTCTAAAGCCTCAGATTTCAATTCAGGCGACGACAAACCCGCCTTGGCGGGGAAAGCAGAGCCCATATAAATAGCTCACGTGAAATACAAACAAAGAACGTTCAATTTAGATTAAGCTCAAGCCGATTAACTCGAAAAACGTCTACAACGAAGGCATCACAGGTGAAAGATATAATGGCTGTAACTAGCTGAGCTTAGTTCTATATTTTTAGGTTTAGTCCATTTTGACCAGGCAATTAAGTTAATCAGCCTGGAATCTAATTAGGGCTAAGCTTCACTGTCCCCGCATTACCCATTGGCCTTGACGGCTAAGCATTATGCTCAACGTACTCATCGTATTCTCATTTATCCTAGCAGGGGCGGGAGTTGGCTTCTATGGGGTTGATTTCTTGCCAGAAACCGCCTTGCGGCAAGTCACCAACCTGGAAGGTTTAAGTTTTGTGTCAGCTGGATTTGGCGCGCTTATCGGTTGTGGTTTAGGGCTGACGGTTCAGACCAGCTACCGTCGCCTGGAGCGACAGATTCGTGACATGCCTGCCGACAAACTCCTTAGCCGCGCCATCGGTCTGTTGATTGGTTTGTTAATCGCCAATCTGATGCTAGCCCCCCTCTTCCTGCTGCCTATTCCCAGCGAATTTGGCTTCATTAAACCCTTAACCGCTGTTTTAGGCAGTGTGATTTTCGCAGTGTCTGGGATGAACCTGGCGGACACCCATGGCCGAGCCCTTTTGCGGCTGATTAATCCTGACAGTGTAGAATCTATGCTGCTGGTAGAGGGTACGCTAAAGCCTTGCGCAACAAAGGTTCTAGATACTAGCTGCATAATTGATGGTCGGATTGAGGGACTGCTAGACACTGGATTTCTAGAAGGCCAACTCCTGGTGCCTCAATTTGTGCTTCAAGAATTGCAGAACGTTGCAGACGCCTCTAATGATCAGAAACGCATTCGGGGACGTCGGGGGCTAGATATCCTTAATCGCATTCGGGACAGTTATCCCTCAAGAGTTGTGATTAACGCCCTTGACTATGAGGATATCTCCACGGTTGACGCCAAGTTAGTAAAATTAGCTCAGGAACTCAACGCCACCTTGTTGACTAACGATTACAATCTGAACAAGGTGGCGAGTCTGCAACAGGTTGATGTGCTTAACATCAATGATTTAGCTCAGGCAATTCGCCCCACCTACTTGCCGGGTGATGATCTTGACCTCAAAATTCTCAAACAGGGTAAAGAACCTTCCCAAGGGGTGGGCTATCTGAACGATGGCACCATGGTGGTGGTGGAAGATGGCAAAGCCTACATTGGGGGCGAACTGTGTGTGGTTGTAACGGGGGCTCTGCAAACTTCGGCCGGACGGATGATCTTTGCTCGTCCAAAGACCTCCGTTGTTCCGTCCTAGTCAGCGCCTAAGCGGTTTCCGCCAGCGTCTGCAACCCAGATCGAATTGATTCGATTCGTTTACGGTTAACGCCTAGGTCAGATTCTCCTAAGCGAGCTGAAGAACGAACCTGAATCACCCGATTGGTAGGATCAATATAGAATTCCACGTCGTCTACAAATCCCATTAGCCGACTGGTGAATTCAGCATAGAGATAATCATCGGTCTGTTCAATAATGACGCTGCGGGGCATGCCTTTAATCACAGCCACCAGGTTGGACATTGCGATCGCGGGTTCAGAGTCATAATTCAGGGGCGCGATCGCATGCTCGGCATCAGTTTCCTGACTGGCGACGCAATTTGGGGTTGTGGGACAGGGCGCCAATTGCCCCTGCTTGACGCCAAGATTAGTCGGGCGTTCTCCGGCGAACAAGCCAGCCAAGCCTGGCAAAGTCGCTATGGCTGGATTTTGAAACCCTTGCGCCAAGCTAGGGAAGCCGGTCCCAAGCCAAAATGAAGTCGCCAGCAGAGTGGACAAAAGTAATGACAGGAAAGAGCTAGGCATAGAATTACCACAAGATAATCAGAAGTTGGATGGGTGTGCTTTAACAAAAGTTTAGAAGACTCTGTTCACGGTTGGGTTCCTCACGGTCTGATGGCGTTAAAGTTCCTTAATTCTGCCTTGGCTCGAATAGAGGTAAACTCTGTTATATCTCTATTAGACTATTTCCGTGTATTGATAGGCTATGTCGAATTTTAAGTTGATTTTTCGATTGATTTAGTTGAAATCAAGGAGTTCAAGTATGGATGTTGTTGGCATTTTGACTGCCTGGCTAGTTGCCACAATTTGCTTTTTGATTATTTCAAGACTACCGATAGGGGTTGAAATTGATAGCCTTGGAAAAGCCATTTTATCGGCTGCAGTCTTTGGAGTTCTCAATGTCATATTGGGAGGTTTTCTAAGAGCCATCTTTATCCCCTTCAATTGGATGACACAAGATTTTTTTCAGCCAATCATCCACCTAATAATACTCACAGTTGTATTTGGATTGGCAGCTAAGCTGGTCGAAGGATTCAGATTACGCCATAAGATATGGAGCGCTCTGTTAGGCGCACTCTCCCTCACAATTGTCAATTCCATTTTGCTCAAGATTTTGCCGATTTGAAATGGTTAGAAGTGAAATTGGCGAATCACTCGTTTGTGCGTGAATTTCCGTAAAGACATATTACTCTTGTGACTGTGTGGTAAAAACATTAATTGCTTGATCCTGCAGCGTCTAGTGTCCGTGCTGCGATCGCAACGATAGTTCACGCATTCAACTCTAAATTTTCCCGGAACTATCTAATTTATGAGGTGTAATTTAGAGGTGTTTGAGAGAGGTGTCTAAGAGACCTTCAATTTGTTGTTTTACTAGGGTGCTCAACCCAAGTTTGTTACAAAGGATGGCGATGGGGTCGCCAAATGGGCGCTTTGCTAACCTATACCTAATTAAAAGGTAAAACTATGGTTAAAGCTGCTTCTACCTCTGCCAGGTCGGTGCCAAAGCCTAGGTACGACAAGGTCACAACGGCCATCACACGAGATATCAGAATTCGTGAAGAGGCCTTGCCGCTATTTGATCCAGCCTGCTGCTCACGTTTTTTTCTCCACCCCCATCTCACCTCAAAAGTCTGCCTGTTCTTTCATGGATTCACGGCAGGGCCTTACCAGTTTGTTCCCCTAGGCGAAATCCTGTTTAAAGCAGGCTACAATGTTCTGGTTCCGCTGTTGCCCGGCCATGGTCAAGCCGGTAATTGGAGTAAAGAAACTCCTCCTCCACTCCCCACTAATCCTAAGGCTTACCTGAAGTATGCCTTGCAATGGATCAAGATAGCCCGCATGTTAGGAGACAAGGTGATTGTCGGCGGCTTGTCCGGAGGGGGCACGATCGCTGGGTGGTTAGCCCTCGAACAAGCGCATAACGTCGACCGCGCTCTATTGTTTGCACCTTACTTGAGTAGCAGCAATCGGGTCATTGATCTATTCGTGCAAGCATTCGATGACTATTTTGAGTGGACCAAACTCTCAGGCCCAAGTTATCGAGGCTTCCCACTAGCAGCGCTGCGGGCGATCCTGACGATTGGTCAATTCAACCTCAGGCGGATTCGTCAAGGTCCAGTTGCGCCTATGTTCATCATTTCTAGCGAAAGCGACAAGGCGGTAAACAACAGCGATCATCGTAGGCTATTTGAATCAGCCCTGGCGCATCAGCCAAAATGTTGGTATAGCCGGTTTGATCGGGTTTTGGATATCCCCCACACAATGATGACAGAAAAGGAGGGAAACAAATTTCAGAATCTGCTCAATGTGATGGCTAAGGCCTATATTGAAAGCGACCTCACCTGGACTGAGGTAGAGGAAATTGCTTATCGTATGACAAAGCGCAAAACCTTCAGGTCCGTCGTGTCTGAACTCAATCTAGAGAGTAAGGTCTCGCGAGATATGCCAGCCATGATGACTATGGTGGATAAATGGTCCATCGCAGTCAGTCGAGAGCTTGAAGGCAAAAAGGGTGGACAACTTAGACGCAGGCGAGCACGACATCGAGATCGCTAGATACATAATTGAATCAACCCCTTGAGATGTATGCCCCCACCCAAAATTACAGTTTGCATCTTGGCGCTGCTAATTTTTTGGATCGCGCCTGCATACTCCTTAGAGTACGCACCTCCTCCTTCCTATACGGGTTCCAACCTCTTCGGCAGAGATTTTTCAGGACAGATATTGAGAACGGCTGAATTTGCCAGCGCCAACCTACAATCAACAAACTTCAGCAATGTGGATGCGCGGGGCGCAGTTTTTAGTGGTTCGTTAGCCGAACAAGCTAATTTTCATGGGGCTGACCTTACCTACGCCATGCTCGATCAGGGAGATTTCTCAGGGGCCGATTTTAGCGACGCTATTTTGGTAGAGTCTATTCTACTAAGATCCACCTTTGAGAATGTTGACATTAGCGGCGCCGATTTTAGCGACGCTCTCCTAGATGGGGCTCAGGTGAGGGAACTTTGCCAAAGCGCCAGGGGAGTCAATCCAAAAACCGGGGTTTCGACTCGAGAGTCTTTAAGCTGTACTTAACAATTATTTAAT
>JAKSDM010001594.1 GCA_022360135.1 Pseudanabaenales cyanobacterium
CTTTCTGTTCAACGATTTTCAGAAATCGTTGCTGGGTGGCCTGATTGAGATGACTGCGATGGGTTGTAAGGGTGGATGCCGCCGCCAGGATTGCAGCCAGCGGCGATTGATACTCATGGGAAACGGTGGCGATAATCTGAGATTTGAAGCTGTTGAGTTCCTTTTCCTTCTCTAGGGCGGTTTGGGTTTGGGCCAGGAGTTCAGCTTGCTGAATTGCGATCGCCAATTGCACAGACAACGCCTCCAGGATTTCTACTTCATCCGCTTGCCAGCGCCGTACGCCTGAACATTGATGGGCGGCAAGTAAACCCCAAAGTTTAGGCGTCGACTCTCCAGCGCTGGTTAAGATAATTGGCGTCGCCAGATTTGCCTTGACTGCAAAATGATCTAGCAGGTCCAGGTGACCCTGACTCAAGCCCGCCTGATAAATATTGTCAATGGTTCGTTGGTCTTTCTGGCAAGTGTCTTCGCCGCCGCCCAACTGAAAGTCGAGATCAGAGATCAAATAGCCCAATGTCGGCGGCCAATTCGACGCCACCGATTCAGCCACAATTTTACCGCTCCGGTTGGGCTCCAACTGGTAAACCACCACGCGATCGCACTTCAGCAGCTGTCTCACCTCTGTAACCGCCGTATCCAGAGTCTGCTGCAGATCAAGGGATTGACGAATGCGGAGGGCGATGGTCGCAATTAAGCGTTGATGCTCCTGATTTTTACTTAGCTGTCTTTGTAAATGCGCCTGCTTAATCACATTGCGGACAGCCAACTGCAATATATCCGGCTTCAGGTGGCGCTTAACCAAATAATCCTGCGCCCCCCGCTTCATCGCCTGCACCGCAACTTCTTCATCACCGTAGGCAGTCAGCATAATCACAGGAGTTTCAGAATGATAAAATTTGAGTCTGTCCAGAAACTCCAACCCATCCATATCCGGCAGCTGAAAGTCGAGCAATATAGCGTCGCAAAGCCCATTCCGGCACAGCGCCAGGCCATCTTCTGCAGCATCCGCCTCGATAATCTGGTAGGACTGATGAGAATCCTTCAGTAGATAACGACGATAAACTTCCCGATCCTCTGCACAATCATCAACGATGAGTAGCATTGAGGCATTTGGCATGAGAGATTTTCCGCAAGCGACCTATCTTGCTTCAGTTGACCCTACATCTAGATAACAGTTGTTATCGGAAGACTAAAGTTGAGTAGAACGGAGAATAGGCTCAGAATCAGCCTTATCAAAGCCTAGATTAACCTCTTAATTATAAAAGAAATGTTAATTATAAAAGAAATATTAAATAATGGATGGAAACTGCTACCTTTATCTCCATACCCTCCTCTTCATAAAGGAAGAAACCTTAGGCAATAAGGGTTAGAAAAACTCACCCTAAGCTTGGTGGAGTATTCGCTTCCAGCCAGTAGTTTACAAATGCCTGAACGGTTCTCTGCAGTTCAATGGAGTTGACCGGCTTGACGAGATATCCGTTGGCCCCATTCTGGTAACAGAACTCAATATCCTTGGGGTTGGAAGATGTGGTGAAGACGACGACAGGAATTTCCCTTAGATCGCCATCCTGTTTTAGCTGCTCTAGCACTTCACGACCATCTGTACCCGGTAAATTGAGGTCAAGCAGAATAATCGAAGGCCGTGGGACAGTGTCCTGGTCTGTATAGTCACCTGATTGATAAAGGAATTCTAAAACTTCGTCACCATCGGCGCAGCGATAAATCGGATTCTGAACCGCCATACGCTTCATCAGACGTTGCAGAACAGCGAAATCTTCATCACTGTCTTCTACCACGAGCAATAAGGGATCATAAAATTCCGTAGACATTGAGGCTTTATTAAAGGCAAGCTGAGATTGCGAAAATTTATGTAGCTCTAGGGTAAAATCAATTGTTCTGAAGTCTTAACTTCTTTATATTTTTGTTAGGCTAGCGGGTGTTAAACCAGTGTGAAGTAAAAGGTCGCCCCCTCACCGTAAATGGACTCAACCCAGATCTGACCGTCGTGGCGCTCCACAATTTTCCTGGCGATGGTCAATCCGGCCCCAGTTCCGCCGCCATACTTCTGCTGGGGGTGAAGCCGTTTAAATAGACGGAAGATGTGGGTTAAGTGACGCTCTCGAATACCAATACCGTTATCTTTGACATAGAAGATGGGCGCGCCTGATGAGGGTTGATTAGGCTTAATCAGCCCCTTCTCTAGCTGCTCATCGATATTCAGGTAACCCACTTCAATCCATTTTTCAGCGCTGTCATTGTATTTGAGAGCATTGCCGATTAGATTACTGAAGACCTCGTTAATCAAAACGGGGTCACATTGAATCGTTGGCAAGGGTCTAGGGATGCGAATGTCGAATTGAGTATCTTGACGACTGATGCGAAAGACGTCAATTACTCGATTGAGTATGCGGTTGAGGTCAGTCGGCTTCAAGTTCAGGGTCACCTGTCCCAACCGTGAGAATTTCAACAGCACA
>JAKSDM010000403.1 GCA_022360135.1 Pseudanabaenales cyanobacterium
ATTCCTGAACCAGATATTGGCCCGTCTCTGTCTCAAAATAAGCTAGAAATTGAGGAATCTGGGGATGCTCTCCCAATTCAACCAGATGCTCTGCTTCCCGTCGGAAGAGGTCAACTGCTTTTTGCCCTTGGTCAGGGGTGCGATCGCCCCCATAAAGCTGCTTGATCACACAATATAAGTCTGCCGCCGCTGTATCGATCGCTAGAAAGGTTCTACCAAATCCCCCCTGTCCAATCAACTTGATTAACTGGTAGCGATCGGCTAATACCAAATCGGCTCCACAATTCTGGCAAATTGTCTCTGGCTCAGGATTTTCTGGATGTTGACAACCGGGTTGGAAGCATAGGGGCATGCGTTAGCGCCCCTATGTCGGAATTAGCTCACCTGGCCGCAATTTCGCCCACTTACCCATCTCTTGCTTAAAGCTCTCACAGCCGACAACATCGTATTCAAAACCAAACTCATCCTGTTGGATGATCTGATCGCCTTCGATTACGATCTTAGGCGGCGTAATATTAGCATTAATCGTAGGATTGACAGGCTCAAAATCGGGAGAGTCTGTCAAGTGGGATTGTTGGTGCTGAGTTTCAACCGCATGGTAGGTTGTGCAGCGATTCACATAATAACAGTTGACACAGATACACATTCTGAGCACCTCCTAAATTAAGGCAAACTCAACTAAGGCAAACTCTCAATCATCACTTCCCTGTGGAGCTGGGTCTGGACATCGCCATTCGACCAGCTACAGCCGCTTTTCTGTTACTCTAGCTCAAGTTTATGGAAAACTCCTGATGCGGCAAGGATTATGTTTCAAAATGAAAACCCCCATAGCTCCTCCTGAACTTCCTGGTTAGAACGGAGTCAGGGAGGTTTGAAATCGCGGGTTGTTCACTTTAAGATTGTTCAGGTCTCCACTTGCCTCAAAAGTTGCCGTTATCATTACATGCTCTCCCGCTTGCCTCAGTGCTGTCTCCTAAGACTTGGCCATTTGAACTGTCACTACTTCCCCAGTCGGCCTATTTAGTGGGCGGCAGTGTTCGAGATGCGCTCTTGGGCCGACGGGCTGAGTATCTGGATCTCGACTTTGTACTGCCTGAAAACGTGATTGAGACTGCCCGGGCAATTGCCAGTCATCATCAAGCAGGCTTTGTTGTCCTTGACGCCAAACATAAAATTGCTCGAGTCGTTTTTGATCAAGCCACGGTTGACTTTGCCCAGCAGGCAGGTTTAAGTCTGGACACTGATCTAAGACGTCGGGATTTTACGGTTAACGCAATTGCCTATCATCCCCATACCGAATGTTTGTTAGACCCGCTGCAAGGTGGGGAAGACCTGCAGCGGAAACAGCTACGGATGATTTCCATCAAAAACCTCAGGGAAGACCCCTTGCGTTTGCTAAGGGCCTATCGTCAGGCCGCCCAGTTGGGATTTACGCTGGAAACCAATACTCAAGCAGCGATTCGAAAGCTGGCGCCGCTACTGGTGCAGGTGGCTGCAGAACGGGTTCGAGGTGAGTTGGATTCACTCCTGAGTCAGGCTCAGGGGACGCCATTCCTAAACTTGGCTTGGCAGGATGGGGTGTTAAAAGATTGGCTGCCCCATATCACTGATGACCGCTTAAGCAGCATTGCCGAGATCGACCAGATGACTAGTAATTTAGAGAAAACTTGGCCGACCTATGCGACGGTTCTCAAAGGCTGGCTGAGGGATCAAGCATTTCCCGGTTTCCATCGCAGTTGGCTGAAGGCGGCAAAACTTTGCTGCCTCCTGTCTCCAGACTTGGAAAAGGCTGAGGCGGAATTGGAGCGGCTTAAATATAGTCGTGCAGAACAACAAGCTGTGATCACTATTCTTAGAGGCTTACCTCAGCTGTCATCCATTCAGGAAAGGGCGCTGCCGCTGCGGCAACAGTATTTTCTGTTTCGTGATATCGGATCCAGCTTCCTGGGCCTTTCGATTCTGGTGCTGGCTTTGGGGGCGCCAATCGGTGAGATCGCTCCGCTAATCCATCGATTTCTCAATCCTGAGGATCCAGTTGCTCACCCAACCCCATTGGTTACGGGCCGGGATTTGATGCGATCGCTGGGGATTCGCCCTGGACCTCAAGTAGGTCAGCTGTTAGCCTCCATTCAATTGGCTCAAGCAGAAGGCAAAGTGTCGACCGCCACAGAGGCATTACAGTGGGCCGCCATCGAACTCAAAGCATTGCCCCATTCTGGAAAAGCCAGAGGCGAACAGTCATAGATTGTGCTAGAGTTTGCTAGGATTAGCGGCAGGCTAAGATGTTCAAAAAGAGTTTCAAAGAAGGACCGTCAAGAAGTACTTTTTGGCTTACTAGTGGGACCTTTAAGCTGGGTTGGGCAAACTTTAGTTTTTCATCAGTAAATTTGCATTATTAATCAATTAAAATATAAATATTTTGCATTACACTCTATTAACTTAAATAAAGTGAATTCCTAATCTTGAGACATTCGGTTGAATTGTTTCATGGAGATTTATCATCTCGACCAACGTCCCCTATGAGGTTAAGCATGGCTAAGCGCCGCAACCCTAAGAAAGAAAAGGCACTCCGAAATCAGGAGTATGCTCGTCGATTTCGTAAACGTTCAAACTCAGGTCGTTTCTTTAGGCGACGCACCAATCAGGGGCCTTCTAGGGATTCAGAGGAACAGACTAATAATCAGAATGGAGCCTCATCAGAAGGCGCCATGGATTAATGGTCTAGAACGGTAGAATAAGGGGGCGTTACACCCAAATCAATAGTGTGAAGAAACGTGGATGAGCTAAGAGCAGCCCTTGAACTGGCATCGGATGACGAACTACTCTCTCTAACCAATATTCTCTTCCAGCCTAAGTTTAATCCCTTAGATTACCTGTGTGCGCCTAATCCTGTTGATGTGCGGAGTCAGAGTCGTCAGCAATGGATCGATAGGCTAGAGACCCGGTTTCGGTTTCTGGCGGCGGATGGTTTTACCGTACTGCGTCACCGTAGCGGCCAAGTAACCTATCGTCAGGTGCTGATTCAGATTTGCCGTTATCTGAAAATTTCCTATTCTCAATCGCTTTCCACTTCTGACCTGGAAGCAGAGGTGTTCCTCAATTTAATCGAACACATCTGGCAAAAGCTCCCTAATCGGCAAAAGAGGGCGCTCCAAGATCATGTTTGTCAGACCCTATGTCAATCCCCTCAGTTCAGTCATCTGCCTCTGTCATTACAGCGTCAGCCGATTGGGCTATTGTTCAAAGGCGGTAGCGCCCTAGCGGTTAATTCCCTATTGCGCCCTTGGCTGTTGCATCAGATTACCCGCCAAATTGCGATCCACTTCGCCAGCTATCAGGTTGCCAAACAAACCTTAGTGCAGGGTGGGATAAACGCTGCCGCCCAGATTCAAAACCGAACCGCTCTAACCATGGCTGCCCGGGGAATGACGCTAAACGCTGCTCGTTATAGAGCAGTCGGGAGCCTATTTGCAGTCCTGGGGCCGGCTCTTTGGATTTGGTTCTTTGCTGATTTAGGATGGCGATCGATTGCGACCAACTATGGCAGGGTTATTCCAGCCGTCTTCGCCTTGGCCCAAATTCGCCTGATTCGCGCCGATGGCTTAGAGCCTGCCCATTGTTGATGAGTGCGAGTTAAGGGATGCCGGAACCAGAAACGCAGACCACTAACTATTACCGTTTATTGGGCTTGAATCCAACCGTCTCAGTCCAAGAAATTCGTCGGGCCTATCGGGATCTCAGCAAGCTTTACCATCCAGATACCACCCAATTGCCAGCTGCGATCGCAACTCAAAAGTTCCAACAGTTGAATGAAGCTTACGCTACGCTTAGCAATCCTCAACGGCGATTAACCTACGACCACAAAATTGGCTATTCTCGCCTCTCCGTCATGCAGGCGCCCGTCGATTTAAATATTCCGGTGTCCGAAGCCCAAAAATATAAATCTTCCAATGCCTACCTCGATCCTACGGATCGACCACTCTCAGCGGGTGAGCTGTTCGCCTTGTTTATCTTAGGCATCACTTTTATTGCTTGCTTAGTGCTGGTTGTCGCCATTGGTATGACTCAAGGCGACATTGCTTGGCGACTTCCGGCTGACTTCATGGTCAAGGAAAGGGTTGAGAAACAAATGGGAATCGAAACTCCACTTTCTAATGACTTCAGCATCAAAGAAAGGGTTGAGAAACAAGTGGGAATCGAAACCCCACTCGAGTCACTCCCTTTATTGGAAGATTCCCCCCTGCCATTAGAAGACTCCCCCCCTTCATTCCTAGACACTCCTTTCGATAGAAAAAAAACCAAAGATCTACCGTCAGTTATCAATCAATCAAAATCGTCTATCGATCAATCAATATCCTCAGGACAAACGGACGGATCAAATCAAGTTCTCAATCAAATCCAAGATTAAAATTTTGCATTGTTTATGGCGCTTCCTCCCTCAGACACCCCCCTCTATAACCATCCCCTACCGGACATTGAACAATGGCTGATTGCCCAAGGCTGTCAGCAAGATCCGACTGATCTTCACTGTTGGTCTCTGACTCGTCCTGATTGGCAAGCCGAATTAATCCTGGATATTGATTCCTTAGTTGTTCGCTACA
>JAKSDM010001779.1 GCA_022360135.1 Pseudanabaenales cyanobacterium
GCTTTGCTCACGCTCGATACAATGCAGCTCCAGATGGAGGTCAACAAACCACTTTTCAATAAACCCAATCATCTTGCGGTAACGGTCTATACCACGAAAGCGATTCAAAGGATCTTGAAAATACACCTCCTCAGCATAAAGCTCGTAACTTTGCTCTGCTGGGAAACGCTGATAGTCCTGCTTGATGTGATCAAGAATATCCATGGTGGGTATACCTCATTATTCTTCATCTCTTTACCCTTACCCCACGCTGGAAGCCTCTACGACAGCGAATGCTTCCCCAGTTGGACCGATTTTATCGATTTTATCCTGAGATACATAGACAAATGTCATTTCGAGTTAGGATACGGCTAGGTGTTAAGAAATATTGATCATGGCCGACCGTCCTATCAAGAAATCCGACCGACAAAAGGCTTCCTCAGAGCCCAAGGGTCGTGGGAAAGGAAAAGGGAAAGGAAAAGGCAAAGATAAACGAGATACCCATTCTGCACCGCCTATCAACCCTGCTTTAGTGCGTGGACCTAAACCCGGTAAGCCTAAGCCGCCAGTTCCCGAGGAGGTGGCTGAAGAAACGCGTGAAGAGGTGGCGTCTGCCGATGTGGTTAAGCCTGAGACGCCAGTAGCGGCTGAAGAAAGCCAAGAGGTCGTGGCTGAACAGCCCGCTGCTGCTACTTCTGAAACGCCTGCTGCTCCAGAAGTAATTGAAGAGAGTCCAGCGACGATTATTGAACAGCCTGCTGCTGAAACGCCTACTGCTCCAGAAGCAACTGAAGAGAGTTCAGTGGTTGTTGCTGAAGAGCCTGCTGCTGCGGAAACGACCGAGACTCCAGAAGTAATCGAAGAGAGTCCAGCGGTTGCTGCCGAAGAGCCTGCTGCTGCGGAAACGACCGAGGCTCCAGAAATAACTGAGGAGAGTCCAACGGTCGTTGCTGAAGAGCCTGCTGCTGCGGAAACGACCGAGACTCCAGAAGCAATCGAAGAGAGTCCAGCGGTTGCTGCCGAAGAGCCTGCTACTGAAACACCAGAGACTCCAGAAGCAATTGAAGAGACTCCAGAAGTGGTTGCTGAAGAGCCTGCTGCGGCGGAGACGACCGAGGTTTCAGAAGTAACTGAAGAGAGTTCAGCAGTTGCGGCTGAAGAGCCTGCTGCTGTGGAAGCGCCTAAGGCTTCAGAAGCAATCGAAGAGAGTTCAGCAGTTGCGG
Organism: Pseudanabaenales cyanobacterium; assembly: GCA_022360135.1. Classification (GTDB taxonomy): domain Bacteria; phylum Cyanobacteriota; class Cyanobacteriia; order Phormidesmidales; family Phormidesmidaceae; genus JAKSDM01. The sequence continues at coordinate 1,203 of JAKSDM010001779.1, forward strand.
CTGAAGAGCCTGCTGCTGTGGAGACGATCGAGGATCCAGAAGTAACTGAAGAGAGTTCAACGGTTATTGCTGAAGAGCCTGCTGCTGCGGAGACGACCGAGACTCCAGAAGCAATTGAAGAGAGTCCAGAAGTGGTTGCCGAAACGCCTGCTGCTACTGAAACACCAGAGACTCCAGAAGCAATCGAAGA
>JAKSDM010000078.1 GCA_022360135.1 Pseudanabaenales cyanobacterium
CTTGTAGTTGTCGATGTGTCCTACTTCTCCGACAATCAAGTCTGGTTTGAGCAGCGCTAGCTTTTCCAGGGAGGGTTCGCTATCACTGCCCAAGTTTATGGGTTGGGTGGTGAGGCGATCGCCCAAGTAGGGAATCTGCTGCGCCGGGTTGTCAAAGACATCCCCCCGATAGGCATTGAGAGGCGCTGCATAACCTGCGGGTTGCAAGTTTAATGATATAAGCAAATCAAGAGTTTGGGCATTGAGAACTGCAACTTTCTGAGGTTGACCACAGACCTCAGTTTTCCCGAGATCATGCTCAATCAGCCGACAATCAGAAGGCGGCAATGGAGCTGAGGAATTAACAGTATGGTTTTCGCCTGAAACATTTCTGACCGAGAGACCACACCCCACAATCAGTCCTGCAGTTAGAACACATAGCCCCAGCCAGCCCAAAATTTGCTTCCACATCAACACCTGTTCAAAACTCAACGGATATCGAACCAATGATAGTAAAACCTTCACCTGGATTGATTTCTGTGGTTCTACTATTTTCAGAACTCTCAATATAGTCAATATCAAACAGGTTACGAATATTCAGATTGGCTCGCCAATTGTCGCGACGATAGGAAAGGGCCACATTCGTGAGGAAATAATCGCCTATCTTAAAGCTGTTGGCGTTGTCGCCAAAGCGATCACTCACATAGTTAAAACCCACCCCAAAACCCAACCCTTCCAATGGGCCATTTGGGATATCGTAGGTTGTCCACAGGTTGAAATTGTGTTCCGGCACGTTGTACACTCGATTGCCTTCTAGCCCGCTGTTGTCTTCTGTAATGTCTGCGTCGGTAAATGCGTAGTTGGCGACTAGGTTCCACCCCGGTAGCAGCTCACCAATCAAATCAAGCTCAACCCCCTGGCTGCGTTGTTCCCCTGAAGCGATAGAAAAGAGCACATTATCGGGATCTGGTGTGCTGATATTCTGTAGGGTAAGGTGGAAATAGGCCAAGCTAACCGAAAATCGACCCTCCAGGAGTTCTGCCTTAGCCCCCACTTCAAATTGCTCACCTCGTTCTGGTTCGAGTATATCTCCCGTAACCGTTGTATCAGTGTTTGGGACAAAGGAGCGGCTATAGCTGGCAAACAGCGAAACCTGATCAATGGGTTGATAGACCAAGCCCACCCGTGGGCTGAAGGCATCGTCATTTTGGGTGGTTTCTGAATCTTCTAGATTATTTACGGTTTCCTGCTCAGTCGTGTCGTATCGAAACCCAGCCAGCAATTTGAGATTATCAAGCAACGTAATCTGATCCTGGAGGTAGACACCAAGACTATCTGTTTGAAAATCTGAATCAAAAAAGATGGGGACCTCGTCAAAGTCCGGTTGGGTTAACTCACCAAAGACAGGATCAAAAATATTGAAGGGCGTCAGGGCGGAAAAATCTCCTCGCCCCAAGAAACTGGATTCTTCTCGCGAGAGATCAACCCCAAGCAGTAGGGTATGGTCGACTGGTCCCGTTGAAAACTCACCTACCACATTAGTTTGTAGCTCGAAGATATCACTCGGTTGATCGAGTAAAATAAAGGTCCGGAACAGTGTGCCGGTTGACTCATCAATACCAAACGGGAAGGCGGAAATCACTTCTGAATCGTAACTGCTGAAGTGGAAGGCGTTACGCAGTTTCCAGTTATCGCTAAAGCGGTGCTCGAAGGTGTATCCCGTTCTGAGAAATTCAGAAGTGGTTGTGTCGCCAGGTTCTCCAGTAATCTGGTCAAACGGGATGTCCGCCACCTCATCGCCAATGGCGACCAGGCCAAAATCTGAAGGCCGCTCATCTTCTGAATAGTCAAGGTCGAGAGTTAAGTCGGTGCGATCGTCAATTTGCCAACTGACAACGGGCGCAATGAAGTAGCGCTCAATATCGGTATCAAAGTCCCGAAAGTAATCCTCATTGCGAAACAGTGTGTTCAACCGATAGAGCCAACGACCATCCTCCGAGAGCGGCCCTGAGATATCCAGACTCGGTTCAATCAATTCTCGATTGCCAGCCCGAAGACTATAATCATAAAAGGGTTCACTCAATGGCTGTTCACTGACCAGGTTAATCACCCCCCCTGGCTCTAGGACTCCAAATAATATGGAGGCTGGCCCTTTCAGCACTTCAATCCGCTCAATATTCGATAGCTCTGGAAAGCCGCCATTTCCAGTTAATTGAAATCCATCTCGTAAGATGGAGGAAAACTCAAAGCCCCGTATAATAAACTGCCCCCCCCTTGGATCATTGGAACCAGGCGTCACGCCACTGACACTCCGCAGGGCGTCATTTAGCCGCAGCACTTGCTGATCTTCAATCACCTCTTGCGGAATCACCTGAATTGATTGGGGAATATCCCGCAGCGGCGTATCCGTTCGGGTTCCAGTGGTGGCAGTTGACTCAACGTAGCGACTTCCTTCCTCTCCTGTCACCACAATCCTCAGCGGCTCATCCGACTCACCCACCTGGGAAAGCCCCGGCGTCAGACTCAGCGTCAATCCAGTCGCCGCCGTACTGACCGCCGCCGTCGGCGCTGCATCTGTCCCGGTAACCACCACCTGCACCCGCCCACCCGGCAACTCTGTTATCTGCACCAGGGCAATCCCCTCAGCCGGTTCAAACTGCTGAAACTCATCTCCTTCTGGCAACGCCAGCACCGCGTTGGGAATCTCTGCAATCAGAGCATTCTCTACGGTTGAGGTTTGGGGCAAGGAAAGCGTCCCAGATTCTGTCACCAAGATGATCTCGACGCCTGTATCTGTTGAGTTAAGTTGAATGCCAGTAATCTGAACTGGTTCAGAGTTCTGAGCCCGCCATTCTTCTAGGGGGATTGCTGGTCGGTCAATGTTAGCTAGCAGTGACACATCTGACTCTAGCTGTGCATTAGCGACCTGTGTACCGACCCACGGTACGCATCCCGCCCCAATCAGCAGATTCAATAACTGAAACGATTTCCTCATAATTTTCCTCACATCCAATCCTCAGGCGGTAATACCAATTCGATAAATTACTGCCATAAATAAGCAGGCAGCAGCAGCACTCAGCTGTGCGCCCAACATAAAAGGCGCACCCATTGCAAAAATTGGGGTAAAAACGGTGTGCAAGGCGACGGAGTGCAGCAAACTCCAGCACCTTGTTCATAATGTCTTGTCTGTTTAAGCTCGATAACTCACATTAGTCTGCCGGTTCGCTGATTTTTGCCATGAGTCTAGAATAAATTTTTGAATCAGTGCTCAGGTTATTGCATAAGAGGTTGACTTGATTCCAGGGTTGTCCTTAGGTAGCAGGAACGTTAGTGAACGGAGTCCTCCAGCATGTC
>JAKSDM010001689.1 GCA_022360135.1 Pseudanabaenales cyanobacterium
AGGACCGGTCCAAAGATCTCAGTCTGGGCGATCTCACCGGCAGGATCAATGTTTTGCAGAATCGTAGGCCGGATAAAGTTACCCTGTTCAAACCCTGAAACTTTGGGATTGCGCCCATCCACAAGCGCTGTCGCGCCCTGATTCATCCCTTTTTGAATCAATCCTTCAATCCGATTGCGGCTCTGGGGGGTGATCACCGGTCCCATCTGCACCGTTGGCTCTAATCCATTGCCCACAACCCGACTGGTGGCGGCTTCTGCGATCGCCTCAGTGAAAGATTTGCCCGCCTCACCAACTGTGATCGCCAGAGAAGCCGCCAAACATCGCTGCCCGGCACAGCCAAAGGCGCTGTCCGCCGCAATTCGGGTTGTCATCTCCAAATCTGCATCGGGGAGGACAATGATCGGATTTTTGGCTCCGCCCTGGCACTGCACCCGCTTACCTTTGGCCGCCGCCCAACCGTAGACAAATTGAGCCACCTCAGTAGAGCCGACAAAACTGACGGCCTGGATTTTAGGGTGATCGAGAATTGCATTCACGGTATCCTTTGAGCCATTGACCAAATTGATCACGCCCTTAGGCAAGCCCACTTGATCGATCAGTTGGAAGACCTTTTGCATCGTCATGGGCGCTTTTTCCGATGGCTTGACCAGGTAGGTGTTGCCGCACGCGATCGCATAGGGCATAAACCAGAAGGGAATCATGGCCGGAAAGTTGAAAGGAGCAATCATCGCCGCTACCCCCAAAGGCTGGCGAATCATAAATTCATCAATCCCCCGAGCAATGTCCTCCAGATTTGTTCCCTGCATCAAGGTGGGAATGCCACAGGCCACCTCAACATTTTCAATCGCTCGCCGCAATTCCCCCTTCGATTCCACCAGCGTCTTTCCGCATTCCATTGTGATGATGCGGGCTAACGCTTCAAATTCTTCCTCCAAAAGCACTTTTAGTTTGAAGAGATACTGTATTCGCTCAGTCGGCGGGGTGCGTCGCCACTCGACAAACGCTGTCGCCGCCGCTTGAACAGCCTCGTCAACTTCATCCGCCAAAGATAAAGGCGCCTCCGCCAATTCCTCAGCTGTCGCTGGGTTATAAATGGGCAAAAGCGTTGTAGTGCGCGAGGCGCACCACTGGCCGTTAACATAATTCCGTAAGGTACTCATACTAGGCGGCGTTCTATCCCTTAAACTTGATGATTATTTTTTTCCTTTAGAGCGCATCAGCGTTCTAACTTCCCAACTTCTCACCCTACCAACGTTCTAACCTTCTAAGGTTACTCCTTTCCAACCTGCTAACAAAGTTTCATCATTCGCTTCATGTCATCCTGGATCAAGCAGTTAGGAGATCTAGGATGATGACGGCATCAACCCCAAAAAATAATCGACGGGTCGTGGTGGTGGGAGCAGGTTGGGCTGGACTGGGAGCCACCCATCATTTAGCTAAACAAGGCTATGATGTCACGCTTTTGGAAGCAGGCGCTTATCCCGGCGGACTCGTTGCGGGTTGGAAAACGGCGGGCGGGCGGTCAGTAGAGGCGGGAATCCATGGCTTTTGGCGTCCCTATGGCAATATCTTCGCCCTGATTGATGAGTTGGCTATCAACCCGTTTACCCCCTTTACCCGCTCATCCCAGTATTCTCCATCCGGCTTAGAAGTGGAATCCCCCTTATTCCAAGATCTACCTCCCCTCCCCAGTCCACTTGGAACCTTTGTCTACACCCAATTCAAACGGTTACCCCTGGTTGATCGTTTGTCTGCTTTGCCCCTGCTTTACACCCTGATTGACTTTGACAATTCCGATGCCGCCTGGCGCCGCTATGACTCGATTACTGCCCGTGAACTGTTCAAACAATTCGGCGTGTCTGCTCGTCTCTATAGAGAGTCTTTCGAACCGATGTTGCTGGTAGGCTTATTCGCCCCAGGTGAGCAATGCTCTGCGGCTGCCGCTCTGGGAATGCTTTATTATTTCATCCTGGCCCATCAATCGGATTTTGATGTGAGATGGTGCCGGGGGACAGTGGGGGAAATGATTTTTCGGCCTTGGGTGGAGAAAATTGAGCAAGCTAGCGGTCGAATCTTGCCCAATCGTCGAGTCAGTGATGTTATTTTGGCTGAAGATGATCGGATCAGTGGGATCATCTGTGGGGAGGAGGTGTTTGAAGCCGATGCCGTCATTTTTGCCGTAGGCGTCACTGGGATGAAAAAAATCGTGGCCAGCAGTCGGACTTTACAGGCTCGGGCAGAATTTAGAGACCTCGGCAACTTAGGCGCGATTGATGTATTGGCCGTACGCCTCTGGTGCGATCGCAAGGTTCAAATCCCCCTCCCCTCCAACGCTTGCTTTGGCTTCCATCCCACCACCGGTTGGACCTTCTTCGACCTCAACACCCTCCACGATGAATATTGGAATGAACCTGGGACGGTGGTTGAAGTGGATTTCTACCATGCCAATCAGTTACTCCCGCTAGAGGATGAGGCGATAATTCCAATGGTTCAGCGGGATCTGGCGGCTTGTGTTCCCGAGTTTCGAGACACCCAGGTTATTGATCACAGCGTCATCCGTCTACCCCAAGCCGTTAGCCACTTCGCACCGGGTAGTTATCGCTATCTGTTACCCGCCGCCACTAGCTTCAAAAACGTTTTCATGAGCGGCGATTGGATCGTCAATCGTCACGGTTCCTGGTCCCAAGAGAAAGCTTACGTCACAGGTTTAGAAGCCGCTAATAAGGCAATTGATTACTTAGGCCAAGGCTCAAAAGCCAAGGTTTTACCCATCCAGTCTGATGAACCCCACATTCAAGTTGCCCGTATGCTCAACCGAACTTTACGAAAGGTAGGCGAAACCCTCTTACCCAACTTTTGGTTGCCATAAGAGTGCTTGACAATTCCCTGTCGGCAATAATCTTTAATCTTCATTTTCCAGATAATCTTCTACCCTGTAGGTCTCGGTTTAGAGGTTACAAAAATGAGTTCTACTAATTCTCGGATATCGCTAGTCCTGCTTCTATTACGGCTCAGTGTATTTCTGGTTATTTTCATGTGGACACTGGATAAATTTGTGGACCCAGGACACGCTGCTGCAGTATTCGAGACATTCTATTTTATTGGCGGGTTAGGCGCCCTGCCGATCTACATTTTGGGCGCCATTGAGCTGGTCATTCTGATTGGCTTTGTTATGGGAATTCGTAAAGGGTTTACCTATGGGGCTATCCTGCTGTTCCACGCTATATCCACCCTGTCAGCATTCAAACAGTATTTCAATCCCTTCCAGTCTCCCAATCTCCTGTTTTTTGCCGCCTGGCCTATGCTAGCCGCTTGCTTCGCGCTCTTCTATCTTCGGGATCTAGATACCCGATGGACGTTCGATTTAGGAAGCGCTAAGACCAAGTAGAAATTAGCTGTAGAGACTCGCGACATACTCTCCATACCCGTTGTAAATCAGAGTCGGTTGTCGCTCCCAATCATAGGCGTTTGAACCCGTTCCCACCAATCGTTCAGTGGCTTGGGACCAGCGGGGATGAGGAACATCAGGATTAACATTGGACTCAAAAGCATATTCATTAGGGGCTAGGGTATTCCAGAAGGTGGCGGGCTGCGCTTCCACAAACTCAATTTTGACAATAGACTTAGCGCCCTTGAAGCCATATTTCCAGGGAATCACCATGCGAATTGGGGCGCCATGCTGCTTTGGTAAGGTGCGGCCATAAATGCCTACGGCAAAAAACGCCAAATCGTTCGCCATTTCATCGATTCGAAGTCCTTCAGTATAAGGCCAAGGCATAGAGCCTGCAGGCGGCCACAGGGGACCAGAACTGACTTGCGGATCGTAGAAGGAAGAAAAACGGACAAACTTGGCTGGCGCAGTCGGTTCCACCTCCGCCATTAATAGCCGCATTGGGAAGCCAATCCAAGGCACTACCATGGCCCAGGCTTCCACACAGCGAAACCGGTAAACTCGTTCTTCTAAGGGAAAATGACGGGTTAGATCGTCTAAATCATAGGTGCGAGGATTTTTAACCAAGCCTGTGACTTCTACTTTCCAGTCTTCTGTCGGCAGCTTTTGGGCATTCTGCCAAATCCCTTTACTACCGCCAAACTCGTAATAGTTGTTATAGCTGCTAGCAAATGCTTGCTCCGTAATTGGCCGACCGACGTCAACAAAGGTTGGATTGGAACTCGCCGAATTTAGGGGAGTCCCTAAAGTGGCTGCTAACTCAGGGCTGATAGTGGCGGAATTTTTCCTGGCGGAACTCTTCTGACAACCCGCCAATGACGCTATCGAAGCTCCAATGCCTGCACCAACTAAGCTTTTAATAAAGCGACGTCGATGCAGAAAGGCGACTTCTGGAGTGATTGAATGATTAGATGATTGCCAGGGTTTCGGAATACGAATATTAGGCATGACAAGTTTGGCGACAGGTAACCTGATCAAATTTTTACACTTTTCTCAATCCAGCAGACTGTCACATAAAACAAGGTTCGTTGCATTGATCACAATCAAGTTCTTTCAAGTCTCTGCGCTCTTTGTGTCTACAGTTTATTCTTCCCCGTCTGAACTGGTTTGTATATCCCCGCCTGAACTGGTTTGTATAGGATGGAAAGCAGTAGGCTCTAGAGGTACTCGCCATGGCCGCTGCTTTGCCGAAAACAAATGTTGTATCATCCGAAGCTGCGAAGTTGAAGGCTTCATCGATCGTTGAGCCTGCTTCCGAAACCCGGGTTTTGTTGGAAGGGGTTAGCTGGGAAACCTATGAGCGATTGCTGGAGGAGACGGGGGAAGGGCGAAACCAGCAATTTGCCTATCGAGATGGAATTTTAGAAATTATGGTTCCTTTGGCGGGACACGAGGAGCCAACGCGGCTGTTTGATGATTTTGTCGCGGTGTTTGTGGATGAACTGGGCCTCGAATTGCGCAAACTGGGTTCGCTGACGATGAAAAATCCCGAGCAACGGAAGGGATTGGAGCCGGATTGTTGTTTCTATATCCAGCATGAGGCTCTTGTTTGCGCTCAGTAGCAGACCATTGATGATATAGCGGCTGACATGCTCACATCCTGCATCCCGGCAGAACACCTCTCGGTAGGCTGCCAGAAATCGTTGAATCGTTGGGGCGATACCGACTAAGGGTCAATACATCTGGCTATTCTGATGAAGACTTTCTTATTCTCCTAGAGTTTCAACCCCTATAACCTTCCAAGTTATGTCTATATAATTGCTCATGGAGTAACGGTTGGGTCACCCGACACTGATAATGCTCGTAGAGAATGTAGCCCACCAACAAGGGACCGTAATGCCCATGATGAAATTCCGGGGGAATTGCCCCATGATAGTGGTTCCCGCTTCGCTAATATATTCGGCTAATTGGAAAGGTCAGTTTAGCTTGATTGGTAGCCACATAAGCTTGATTGGTAACCACATAAGCTTGTGTGGTTATAGCGCTGGCTATTGTTAGCAGCAGGTGGGTAAACTGGCTTGTTCCCCGTTTCCAAGCTGCAGCTTGGAAACGCCAGTTTAGGAAGCTCCAGCTTTCTAGCAGCCAACGTTCCTAAGCCGGAGCTTAGGAACGAGAGAAATGACTGGAGCTACTAGGGCGTGTTTTAAAAATCAGTCAAAGCCTGGTTCTTTCTTACGAAAGATCAATACTTCCAGAGGGTTTTAAAACAGACCCTAGGGTTCACTCGCTTCCAAAGAGGCCTAATTTGACTTCATTGAGAGCTACTAGTCATCATCAATTGATGACACACTTTGTCATGCAAGTGTTACCCAAAATCCCTGTTTTTGAACCATGCCTCTTCTGCCAAATTTTTCGTACTGAGTCCTGACAATTTCACACAACTGGCTATTCAGGTTCGTTTCATACACTTGCTTGCAATTCTATTCCTTTATTCCACTGAGAAGCTAAAATAGAATATACAATTATATTATACCATTTTGATTTTCGCCAAACGCTCTCATAAAGAGTTCCTTCTTTCCTGAAATTGGAATTCTCAAAACATCGCGCAGCACGATAATTATCGTCTAGTACACGCGCTTCAATGCGATGAAGTGCAAGTTCACTAAATGCGTATTCTAATACCAGTTTTGTGGTTTCAATTCCATAGCCTTTTCCTCTATATTCAGATTCACCAATCAGAATTGCATACTGAGCAGAACGGTTCTTCCAATCAATTTCTCGAAGCGCAACTTCTCCTATAAAATGGTTATCCTTCAATGTTTGCAAGGCAAATACCCGAGAGTTTGGATCACGCCCAAGGTTTTGGAACCATTCCTCTAATTGCTCAAGAGTCAAAGGGAAAGGATCTCTAAAAAAGGTATTCAAAAAAATATTTGGATCATAGATCCACTTAGTTATTGCAGGTAAAAAACTCCGTTGTATAGGTGTCAACTGAATATTATTTCCCACAAACATAGATAATTAAACTCCTTTTAACATTTAGTTTTATCTCTCCTTTCACTCCTCTTTTAACGTCCCAGGAAAGATGATTTCCTGGGACGAGTGTGAAATCTCACGCTAAAGCATACTTAAACAAGAATCACTAGACCCTTGTTAGCACTGAATCTGATTCTATGAAGTCGGTATGTATAGCAATATCCTTAGCCTGCTGCTCTTCAGTTCTGATAATTCGGACATCAACACCGTTCAAGAGAGTTGAGGAAACTGGATAAGAACGAAGTTCATTTAGCAAGCGAGAATGATGCCAAATTGCGCGTAAAGGAAACTGAAGTACATTTCCTAAGGTCCAAAATCTAGGATGCCATTGACGAAGCTTTGCCATGACGTAAGCATTCCCCATTGGATCGATTCTCAGATCTCGGCTTCCTCGACGCGTAATGTACAGTTGGTCTCGAACAGGATTTTCTCCAGGTTCTGCATCCTTAACAAGCTTGTACCAAATTTCATCTGCAGGAGAAACAAGACCGTCTCGAATCGCCTCCATATATTGCAGTACAGCGCTATCCCAGTTATCCTGAGTAATTATCAAATCGGTTAGGGAAACTGCCCGACCTGCAGGATACATGGGTCCAATGTAATATCCTTCAGCGCCATGAGATCCAACTAGAGCAGCAATTTCACGGATTTCATTGTAATTCTTCTGATGCACAGTAGTTCCAACGCTGAAAGGGATACCTGCGTCTTTCAAAACTTTCATTTGTCGTACTTAGGAGTTACGCATTGACAATAATGCCAAATTATGAACTATCTGGTTTATCCCCCTTTAGCCAGGTACAGAAACATCAGGACACCTACCAAGCCATCGACCGCAAAGTGCGATCTCGATAGATACACCTTATTTCTGCTAG
>JAKSDM010001036.1 GCA_022360135.1 Pseudanabaenales cyanobacterium
GGCGGGGCCAAACAACCCGCCAATCATGGCGGCTAGACGAGGTCCGAGGTCTTGCCCAGCTAGAACAACGCCGCCGAGAGCACCGCCGAGAATAGAAAAAGCGATCGCAATCAACAGCCAAACTGGACCCGTCGCCAGGGTGACTTTTTGGCTGACAAAATCCTGACTAAATGCCTGTAATAGGGGGTCGTTTAGAATTTCTTGCATAGTGTGAACCTCAGGTGAGCCTCAAATGTAGGGTGCTGTTGTTAGGCAATAGTGTACAAATGGGGGATGGGGAGATGGGATGTTATTTAGCTGCGGCTCTCTTAGGAGATATTCCGTAGGGTGGGCATTGCCCACATGGCTTATTTCAGCGCCATTCTACTTAGCTACGGCTCTCTTAGGAGATCGGGGGGGGCTAGCTCACTGCTTCAGACACTGGCTGGGACAGCGCCTCGCCAGCCTGTCGCACTGTATCCGCCTGGGAAAACTGGCCATAGGCGGCAAAAATCTGCTCCGCTTCTCGGTAGTGGGCCTTAGCCTGCTGCACATGCCGCTGATTGCCTTGCTCAGCCTGCTCCAGATCATCGGGCAGATTGACCAGCACGTTGGCCCGATTGGCCAAGGTGTGAGCGTAGGCCAAGGGAGTATCTTCAGCCGTGCGCACCTTGAGGGCCTGATCGTAGGCTGCTAACGCCCGCAAGTTATTGTCTACGGGGTGAGTGCTGGGTAGATACTGCAGTGCATTCCCCAAGTTATTTTGCAACATGGCGTACTCACTGGGGTGATCAATCAGGCTGATGAATGTCAGCGCTCGCTCAAAAGTCTGCACCGCGATCGCCTGCTTAAGGTCATCCCAGCCTGAACTCGAGGCTATCGATAGGTAGGCGATGGCAATGTTGTTTTGCAGAATGGCGTACTCCTGGGGGTGGGTTTTGCCGGTAAACACCGCCAGCGACTGCTGATACAGACGAATGCAGTCGGCCAGTTGGGCCTGGTGATAAGGCGCCAGCGACTGCAACACCAACCCCAGATTCATCTGGGTTTCGGCTTTTTCTTCTGGAGAACCCTGCTGGGTCAGTAGAGGCAAGGCCGCTTCGTAAAGGGCTTTTGCCTCAAGCAAGCGGGTTGGCCCTTCCTCCGGCAGCGATCGCAACGCCGTAGCTTTTCCAGCTAAGGCTCGCGCTTTTAGCCGCGGATAAGCCTCGCCACACAAGTCCAGAGCATGGTTATACAGCATAACAGCCTGGATCAAGGGAGTTTCGTTGGCAGGCCTGTGCTGCAGTCGTGTCGCCATCTCCAAGAGCATTTCAATCTTTTCAATGGGGGTTGCGGTTTCGGAGTCGAGGGCTGCGATCGCAACCTCAACGGCCGTATCCGTCAGGCTATTAGTCACAGATAGGTTAGAACTCCTACAAATACTGCTAGTAGTGGATAAGTAAGCAGTAGAGGCTCAACCCAAGCTCAGGATTCTAAACAATATATCGACAAAGTGTTTTATCAATTGAACACTCTAATTCTCTTAATGTTTCAGGCCGGATAATAATCTTATTCTCTTATCGATCTTAAGGGCTTTTCAAGCTTTTCCAAGGGGAAAGATCACAATTAATTGAAACGATAAGCCGTGTTTGGCGCAGACTTAATGCACCTTTCTACAAAGCTTGATGATGCGCCAGGGTAATTGCAGCCAATCAAGTTGATCTAGCGCCCAAAATATAGGACAAGTTTTTCACTATATTTTGTATTTTTGATTACTTAAAACGTTATTCCAACGGAATTGGAACAATCTGGCGGCATGATTGAGTTGGGATGTGCTTCGTTGTGGTTTCCTCCAATCAGGTGTTCAATCCTGATTATGCTGGGCTAAGGTTCTCTAACTGACATCATTGCTGAGTAGCGCCTTCGTTACGAAATCATTGTCCATGGCCGCCCGGTATCGTTTCTGGACCATACTTTGCCTAGACGGTTCTGGTTTGAGTAAATTGACGGACAAGCGCCGCCGCAGTCCCATTTTGTTAAAGATGTGAGCATTTTCTGACTTTTCCCAGGAAAACGCTTGAAGTATAAATGTATGCACAAGCCTATAAAGATATTTCTGGTATGAGTTAACTTATAGTGGTTTTCAATTTCATCAACTACATCTCATACCCTACACTGACACCCTATCTTGCCGAGATGTGTTCAATCTAAGTGAGAATTGCCATAATCTTCCCAAGTCATTGTCTGATTACTTGAATTGAAGAAATAAATGTCATAAATGCGATCAGTATTTAGTCAGTTTTTAGTCAGTTTTTAGTCAGCTTTCTGATTTTTGTAATAGTTCATTCATGTTCATCCTCGGGTATTTAATGTTATTCAAATAGCAGTGGATAAAGTGAGCAACTCAGAGGCAAGAGATTTTGCTTTTTGAACTGAGGTGACTCATGGTTAATGTGTTGTGGCTTCAGGGCGGCGCCTGCTCTGGCAACACCATGTCGTTTTTGAATGCTGAAGAACCCAGCGTCTGCGATTTGGTGACAGACTTTGGCGTCAACCTGCTCTGGCATCCATCTCTCGGGATGGAATTAGGAGACAATTTGCAGCGGCTTTTGTATAACTGTCTCGGCGGTGAAATTCCCCTCGACATCCTGGTGTTTGAAGGGTCAGTTATTAACGCTCCCAATGGCTCGGGGGAATGGAATCGCTTTGCCGATCGCCCGATGAAAGCTTGGCTGCAAGATTTGGCGGGCGTGGCGAAGTTTGTCGTCGCGGTAGGGGACTGCGCCACCTGGGGAGGCATTCCGGCGACAGCTCCCAATCCCACTCAGTCGCAAGGACTACAATTCCAGAAGCGCAAGCCAGGCGGGTTACTGGGCGCTGACTACCAATCCCAAGCAGGGTTTCCGGTAATCAACATTCCTGGCTGTCCGGCTCACCCGGACTGGATTACGCAGATTTTAGCTGCGATCGCCACTGGCCGCCTGGACGATATTACTTTGGACCAGTTTAATCGCCCCCAAACCTTTTTCAAAAGCTTTACCCAAACCGGCTGCACCCGTAACATCCATTTTGCCTACAAAGCGTCAAGCCCTGAGTTTGGCCAGCGTACTGGCTGTTTATTCTACGACCTGGGTTGCCGAGGACCGATGACCCACTCCTCCTGCAACCGCATTTTGTGGAATCGAGTCTCGTCTAAAACTCGCGCCGGAATGCCCTGTCTGGGTTGTACCGAGCCAGAGTTTCCCTTCCACGATTTGGCTCCCGGCACGGTCTTCAAGACCCAGACCATTATGGGTGTGCCTAAAGAGCTGCCCTCAGGCGTCAACAAGAAAGATTACGCCCTACTCACGGTGGTGGCCAAAGACGCCATGCCTGCTTGGGCCGAAGAAGACATTTTCACCGTATAGCTTGACCGCATCATCCTTCCGTTATTGATCAAAATTCATGACTGTAAAATCAGCCATTCAAACCCTAGATATTTCTCCAGTCGGTCGGGTTGAGGGAGACCTAGATGTGCGGGTTGACATTCGTGACGGCCACGTTGTCAATGCTTGGACCCGAGCCGAACTGTTTCGCGGTTTTGAAATTATTCTCAAAGGCAAAGATCCTCAGGCAGGCCTGATCGTGACTCCTCGGGCCTGCGGGATTTGTGGCGGATCCCACCTCACCTGCGCCGCCTGGGCGCTGGATACCGCTTGGGGTGCGGAAGTTCCCCGCAATGCCATTTTGGCTAGAAATCTGGGTCAAATCGCCGAGTCTCTCCAGAGCATTCCCCGCTATTTCTATGGTCTCTACGCCATTGACCTGACCAACAAAAAGTACCAAAACAGCGCTTTCTATGAAGAAGCCTGTCGGCGGTTCGCCCCCTATACCGGCGCTTCCTATGAAATCGGCGTCACCATTTCAGGCAAGCCAGTGGAGATCTATGCCTTGCTGGGAGGACAGTGGCCTCACTCCAGCTACATGGTTCCGGGCGGGGTGATGTGCGCCCCCACCCTGACCGATATTACCCGCGCCTGGGCAATTTTGGCGTACTTCCGCACCAACTGGCTGGAGCCAGTATGGTTGGGCTGTTCTCTAGAGCGCTATGAACAAATCCAGACCTATGATGACTTCATGGCCTGGATTGATCAGAAGCCAGAACATGCCAACTCTGACCTGGGCTTCTACTGGCGCATGGGCCTAGATATTGGACTCGATACCTACGGCGGCGGCTGTGGCCGCTATGTCAGCTGGGGCTATTTGCCCCACGAAGACCGCTACCAAAAGCCCACCATTGCTGGTCGCAACACCGCCCTAATGATGAAGAGCGGCGTCTACGACAGCTTTACCGATACCCATCAGCTGATGCAGCAAGACCTGGCCCGGGAGAATACCGCCCATGCCTGGTATGACGAAGGCGCTGCCGATATTCACCCCTTTGAAAGGACCGTGCGGCCCACTGCCAACAATAGTCACGATTATGAGGGGGCTTACTCCTGGTCTACGGCGGTGCGTCACATCGAGTCGGGTCGGTTAGAGGCGGGTCCCTTAGCGCGACAGCTAGTGGCAGGCGGTCGCCACGGTGAGGACTGGCAGCACTATGACGGTTTGATTCTGGATGTCTTCAAGAAAATAGGCGGCCCCAGCGTTCACCTGCGGCAGTTAGCTCGGGTTCACGAGGTAGTGAAACTCTACCGTCAGGCTGAGCGCTGCCTGCGGGAGTTTCGCCTGAAAGAGCCGTTTTATATCAAGCCGAAGGAAACGGATGGTCGCGGCTGGGGGGCTACCGAAGCAGCGCGGGGCGCACTGTGCCACTGGGTCGAAATTGAAGGCGGCAAGATCAAGAACTACCAGATTGTCGCCCCCACCACCTGGAACGTTGGTCCCCGCGACGCCGAAGGCGTTCTCGGTCCGATCGAAGAGGCGCTAATGGGGACACCTATCGCCGATCCGAGCGATCCGGTGGAGGTGGGTCATGTGGCCCGCTCCTTCGATTCTTGCCTGGTGTGTACTGTCCATGCCCATGACAGCAAAACTGGGGAAGAACTGGCTCGATTCAGGACAGCCTAGAACACTGGCGCAGAAATCGGTTTCTGCTGATAGATGCTCAAGTTTGTCGAATGTTCTCTCAAGAAACCGGGTTTCTCAAGATGTCCTGCCCATTGACGGCTAGAAACCGGGTGTCTTCTGACCAGCGCTAAGTTTGTTGAAGGTCTCTCAAGAAACCCGGTTTCTCAATCCATGTCCTTGCACATTAACCGCTCCTATGTTAACCATTATTGGCTGTGGCAACCTCAATCGCTCGGATGATGGGGTGGGTGTGGTGGTCGCTCAGCGGCTACAACAATATTTGAACGAGACTCCAGCGCCTGATGTGCGCGTTTTCGATTGTGGTACTGCGGGCATTGAGGTGATGTTTCAAGCCCGAGGAAGCCGCGAGTTAATCATCATTGACGCCAGCCAGACCGGATCGGAACCCGGTGCTATCTACAGGGTTCCGGGGATGGTGCTGGAGCAACTACCCACCCCCAGCTATAATCTGCATGATTTTCGCTGGGACCATGCGATCGCAGCGGGCCGCAAAATTTTCAAACACACCTTCCCTGCTAAAGTCACGGTCTACCTGATCGAAGCCCAAACCTTGGACTTTGGCTGGACGCTTTCCCCGGCTGTGGCAATCGCTGCTGAAAAAGTATTTCAAGCGATTCGCCAAAGGTTGACGAGTTTTTTGAAGCAAATAGAACAAAGAATTTAGCGTCTTCAGGAGCAGGGCGATTTCCGAGAATTAAAGACACCGATGATGTGATTATAATATCGCCCACCCTACGAGACTTTGGCGGTTGAAACTGCGAAACCGCCAAATCTTTGGGGAGTTCTAGCGCTTAAGGGATCTATCGGCTTGCAGAGGTCTTATCGGTCGAATCATACTCGACCTCATCTTGAGTCTCGTGGATAAACGACCAAAGAAATATCGCCAAGACAGGTAAGAGCGTTAACCAACGCCACCACGGCAAGTATTTGTATGAGTATGAAGACTTATCCTCACTTGATTGGGCAAGGGCTGTTTTTGATTCAGGATAGGCTGATTTTTCCTCAGATGGATAGTCGCTTGCCTCTCCTTCTTTAGAAGCCGATGACGAGGTGGTGTCCGTCACCATCAGCGCCACTGCGCCAGATGTTTTATCCGGCAATGGGATGGCTTGATGTTGGCTGGCCATCTCGATGACTTTTTGATTTTCAGACGTGGCTACATAGCTCAAGTAGGCTTGCACGTCAGGGCTAGGATTGGGACCTTGGTAAACATAAGCCAGGGGTGTAGAAAAAGGATATTGAGGATCACTGGGGAGGTTGCCGTGCATTGGCACAATATACACTCCGGGTTGATCAACCACTTGATCGGCGATCGCATAACTGACGCCATTGCCCCTCAATTCCTCAACCATTGCCTCAGTGCTGTCATCAGATAGCTTTAAGGCATTATCGCCAGTCTCGAAATAAACGCCATTTTGAAAGATCGGGTAGGTTTGTAACGCTTGACGGGCATAGTTGGTGTGAGGGCGATCAACGACGCGAATAGCGCCTGGAGCCCCACCCACCTCAGACCAGTCCCTAATTTCACCCCGGATTATTTTGGCGAACTGTACAACCGATAAACCTTCTGGCAATTGATTGTCCGCGCCAACCACAATAGCAATATTCCGCCGACTCAAAGGAACTGCCACCAAGTTTTGCGCTTTTTCCTCGTCTGTTAGTGAACGTCCTATAGCCGCTAAGTCTGTCTGACCTAGCTGTAGAGCAGCCAAAGCGGCGTCGCTGCTACTGTATTCAATCTCCACGTCCATCCCCGAAACCTGACTTTCAAAGCCTTGTTCAAGAACTTCGTTAACTCCAGCCATACTGGTTGAACTGTGAATCTTTACTGTTGCTCCACTCGGAGCGATTTCGGCAGATGCAAAAGCCCTTAGCTGATCAGATGATTCAACCCGTAAATCACGATTGATAGGTGTAATCGCCAAAGACTTGGAGGGAATTGCTAAGGCGGTTACTAGAACTAGGGCGGATATTAAAGTCAATTGCTTTCTCATTGGCGTTATACCAAGCTCCTCTGGTCTACATTTACGACGCAAATACCTCCAACTAATCGGCAACTTAACCCGATCAAACATCTATTTCCCCTGATGAAAATTAACGTATTCAAGAAAAGCAGCTTTGCAAAAGGGCGCAAAAGAAAATTTCCTGGGTGTTCACCTGCTATTCATCTACTTCTTCATTCGAACTGTGACCATGATGAGACTGTAGATGTAATAGATAGCCGCTTAAGGCGACAACCAGAATTGAGGCAGCCATATACGCTAGATCAACTATGGTATCGATCTTCATACTCAAAGCTTTCTTGAAGAAAGAAATCACCAGAACGAGGACAATAACCCCCATGATCTTATGCTTCAGCTGATCAACGGTGGTAACTTTCAGGATCTTCACTTCTCTATGTTTAAGTCTAATATTCAGTGGGGAAATAAAAATTTCATAGATACCAAAACTGAAAATCAACAGAACCACTCCAATTAAATAGTGGTCGATTCCGCCAATAATCGAAGTGATCACTTTCTCCACAGATTCCTCATCAAAATGATCCAGCTTAGCGCTATAGATGAGGGTGTACAAAATTTCAAAGCTTCCGATCACAAAAAAGTTCAAAGTGCTCAGAAGGCCAAAAATGACAGGCAGCAAGGCAAAGAGTCTAAACTTCCAGATAAGGAGTTCGAAGAAAGTTTCTAACTTCTTTTGAGATTTCTGTCTTGATGCAGCTGTCTTTAGAACGGTCATAAGCAACTTAGTAAAGTTTTCAGGAATATTCACATGAATTTTATCATCTTGTCTAGTATTTTTTACAAAAGGGATGCAGAATATACAAAATCTTCATGATCATCATCCGGACAACTGAAGAATGGACTTTTTTGAGTCGCTACAAAGGGTTAAGATCCCCTCTCAGAAAAGGCTTAACGAATATGTGAGAAGATTAAATTTTCAAGAAATCAGCGGTTGGGAAGGGCCTCTGCCTAAGAAATATTACTGACATTCCACCCTCACCTTTGGCGTGAAATACCCAATGAAAGTCCAGTATTTAATTTCTCGATTCCACTGCTATTGATACAGAGATTACGCCCAATTAAACGGTCATTTCAGTCAATTTGCCGCCTTGATCGTTTCAATCCTAGAGCTTGCGCCGAGCCAAACTAGAAATTACCCATTAAATTTTCAATGGTTTCTATTTATTATCTCAATTCAGTATTCATTCAATGTGGTTTGCTTTGATCAAATATCGGCTCAAAGCTCCTGGCTTGCATTGCACTTCGTTTCCGTTTAGCCCACCAATTTGGACGGTTAGGGTTTTAACTTAAAGCGAGAAATTATCCCTGAATCAGAACTCAAGAGCCAGGGATCAGGATCCAGTTGCTTTTGAAAGCTTGATAGGAAAAATAGATCCGGCAAACCTGATTACAACAATCCCCGATAACGAATAAAAATTAAAATAGCGGCCCACGACCCTAATGCAACTTTGACCGCTACCAGAATATTGAGCAAGGGGATCCATCCACCGCTGACCAATGCGCCCAACTCTCCGTGGGGTAATTCCCCGCCGACCAGAGTCAGAACCGATAGCACAATGAAGATCAGAACCGAAATCTTCTCCCAGGTTGCTGCCCGCCAGCGTTGGTAGATCGCCTCCATCCATTCGGATGATGAGGTGATGGCGACCAAGCCGATCGCAGTTCCACCGGCTACGCCAGCCGCAAAGCCGCCACCGGGACTCAAGTGCCCCCGAATCGCCAACTCGATACTAACTAATGCAGAAATTGTGGCTCCCAAACGGGCTAACACGATCGAGGGGGGATCCGTAAATTGGTAGATGGTGCAGGAGGGGGGTTCATTGGCCAGCAAAAAACGCACCCCCATAATTGCCAGTGAAAAGACAATAACCTCGAAAATCGTATCATAGAGTCGATTTCTGAAAATGATGCCCGAAACGGCATTAGGCGCTCCACTATCTTGTACAATCGACTCTACAATTGGCAGGTCGGCTGAGTCCAGAGCTAGATCAGGGAAGACAAGAATCTTGATGAACAATGCTATCCCGGCGGCAATATAGATCCACTTCATGGCTGATCCTCCAATAGATTAGATAGCCCAATACCAGGCTGATTGGCGTTGCTCTGGTTGGCGCTCGCTAAGTTGACATAGGTCAGGTTTGCCAAGGTGGGCGGCAATTCGGCCTGCATGACGTCGAAAAGACGTTGGATTCGGGTCTGAATCTGGTAAGGCGCATGTCCGTCTGCTGTGGGCGATGGGGTGTCAACCCCCTGCTCTGATAAGACATAGGTGGTATGAATTTCTTTCGCTATCAAAGCGGTTTGTAAGGCTTGAATAGTGCTGTAGGGGACCAGTTCGAGACGCATATGGTATTTGTTCAACGTTTTTCGTAAGACCGAGAGTAATGGCTCAGAAGAATTCATCCCCTCTGAATTTTCGGCGTTAGTAGCGTGCCTCTCCGGCGTCTCGTTTGACTCGTCACTAAGAAAGCCAACCCGCATGCTCAGTGAAGAACGCACTGCAACTGCGTAGAGGGTGATAGACAGCATGGTGCCGACTAGGGCTTCGGTTAAGGCGACATCCGCCGCCCCGAAGAGAACATAGACCAGGGCGGCGATGGCGCCTAAAATGCCACGAATCACCAGGGCGTGATAGGGATTAGCCTGAAAGACTAGCATCAGGGCCGTCAAAGGAAACAGTGCTGTAATCGCTACGATGTATAAATCTTCAGTCATCATTACCTCCACTGCTAGAACAGTAGGCCAAAACATAGCCCAGAATCGTATTCCAAATCGCCAGGGAAATCAGCGCCAGAACCAGCAGCGGCCATTCTCGGGGGATTTTGAGGAGGAGTCCGACAATAATACTCATCGAACCCAGTGTATCGGCGACCGAAAGGCTGTGCAGCTTGAATAAGACAGTGCGATCGCCGAGAAGCGGCCAGGTGCCCCAAAACCAGAAAGTAATCCCAACTGCAATACAGAGATAACCAAAGACATTAATCATAGTTCATTCAACCGTCTAATAACATGAGCCAGCAGCATTAAGGCGGCATTTCCCACACTCAAAATGAGCACCCCGACCACCCCGATCATCCAGTCATCGCGCAAGACAGACACCACCAGAATCATGATGGATGTCTTGGTTGCAATGCTGGCGAAGGCCAACATGGTTTGCCAAATATTCTCATCTTGCCAGGCTTCATAGAGGGGTATAAGCAACGCCAGAATCATAGCTATGATTACCCAGTTCATCCTTGTTTCCTCTCCTGTACCCGATGCACTTCGTACCAGCCATCCTCGTGATATTTCAAAACAATGGTTTTGGGCGTAAAGGTGATGATAAAAATGTCTAGAAAGATAAGTCCGGGGGTCCGTTGAGGTTTGACTCGCTCCATTGTCACTGCTTCCTGATTATGCGGTTGAAGCATGATTAAAAAGGCTTCAAAATAGGCTTGAGGGATGGCTACAATCACTTCCCACAGCGCCCGCAGCCAATCTTTAAAAACAGCAGTCACAGTACTGCTTCGCGGCAATAGAAGGGCGACACTAAAGCCGATAACAATGTTGGCCCGACTTAGATCAGCTGTGAGCAGAAACCAGATGGCCAATCGCAAAAGCAAATCTAGATATCCAATCATGCCAGCGCCATCCAAAATAGTAGGATTAACATCAGACTCATCACCCCAATCAGATGCTCAAATTGCTCCACGATTCGAGACGGCTTGATTTTGACTTTCTGAAAAATAAATAAATACGCCAGCCAACCGAGCCCAATGGTGACAAGCGGTTTGACCACATTCGCGAAGGTGTAGGCCTGGTAATAGACGCCATTGGCTGCAACCAAGCCGCCGAGCAACAGAATCATAGCGGGCCAAAAACCGGGTTTAGCTTTCTCTTCACCTGCGTGGGGTAGAAAAATGAATTTAGCAAACGAAATGCCGGTTCCCAGAGCCGCAAGGTTCATCCCAATGACTTGCCAGGGTAATAGATTTTTCATCGTCAGCACCTTTGCCCCAAAACCAGATAACAAGGGAAATCCAGAAATTGAAAAGCTGGCCATGGCCAGGGCGATCCAGATGGATGTCGGTATTTTCATCTGCTGGAGTTCTTTGAAATTGCGGCTGGGCAAATTGCCCGCAATCAGAAAGAGGGATGATTTGACTAGACCGTGGGTTAGCGCATAAAAGCCGCCAACTTCAGGCGCTGCCAGGACGAAACCCAACTGGGAAACGGTGTGAAACGCCAGCATGCGTTTCGTGTCTTTTTCAAAAACAGCATAGCCAACTCCTAATAGTGCAGTCGCCACGCCAAAGAGTCGAACCATCGGATCAAGCTCTTCTAACATCAGCGCACATCGCACCAGCGGGAACACACCCGCTTTAACGACAACGCCTGACAACAACGCTGAAATGGGGGTGTCTGCTTCAGAGTGAGTCAGCGGCAACCATAAGCCCGAGACAAAGATACCGCCTTTGGTCAGAAGTCCTAGAAAAATCAGGGCGATCGCCTCGGTCGGCGCCCCCTGCAATCCGGCAAACCCAAACGAGTGGTTTGCTTGATAAACCAGCACCGCGCCAATCAAGTAAAACAGCATGGCCGTATTGCTAACAAAGATGTAGCGCAAGGCGATCCAAATCGAACGATCAGTGCGGGGATAGGAAATCAAAAGAAACGACGCTATCCCCATCACCTCTAAGGCCACATACAGACTCATAAAGTCTGCACAGATAAAAGTAGCATTAACACTGCCGTGTAAAATAATCGTCTGGGTATAAAAAAAAGCCGTTTTTCCACTGCGCCAACAGTAAAGAAGGACCGCTGCGGTGACTAGCGCATTGGTCAAGATAAAGTAGCCGCTTAACGAATCAACCACTAACGTGACGCCAAAGTGGTCTAACAACTCTAGGGTTAGGGATGATGGATCTAATACTCGCTGTAGTCCGTAGCCGAATGCAGCCAATGTGACAACCAGTGCGAGCCAGCGATCGAACCTGGGGAGGAGGTAAATGCCGAACCCCATAAAGAACGGCAGGGCGATCCAGATGATCGTAATCATGTTCATGACGTATTATTCCTCTCGAACTCCTTACGCTCTGGGGTTGGGTAAACTGCTTAGGTGATTTCCAGTATCATCAAACTCTTATCCAATTCACCGCTTGGGAGAGGTTAGGAGTGGGTTGATCTGAAGTATCCCGGTGAACCCAGCCCCAACCCTCTCCCAAGCGGGGGCAATCATCTTGGTCTATTTTTTTTCAGAAATCACCTTAGCTGAGTGAATTGGGCTAAAACTATGCAGGGCGAATTTACGAGTCCATACCAGCGTTGGGCCATAACAATCGCTAACAAAAAATGTGAAACAAGAACTTGCTAGGTTTATGGAGAATCAGACGGAAAATAGAGGGCCCTCTATCTTTACTATATAGATCCAGCTCTATTAAGAAAAAAAATCTGTTTAATAGAGTCTACCCCATAAAATAACTTGAGTGAAGTCACTAATCGTATGATTATTAATTTGATGGAGATGGCAAGGAAATTTCATCATGGGTATAAGATTAAAGCCAGGCAAGTCCAGTCGGGA
>JAKSDM010000349.1 GCA_022360135.1 Pseudanabaenales cyanobacterium
AGGCTATGCTCAAACACAATATCGTTCTCAGGATCGAGCGCAAAGCGACCAAAGTAAATTTGGTTATTTTCCTTCAGGAGATAATAGGCTAGCTCAGGCGTAATTTCTATATTAGTCACCACATAGGAACGGGTCGTAATCAGAGCATCGTCCTCTCCCCAAGGAATGACTTTAGTGGAGGCTACGGCAGAACCCAAATTGATAATAAACAGCGGTTCATCATCAAATATCACAACAGACCCGCTAAATAATTCATCCATCCAGGGGACAATTCTCTCGTAGCACTGTTGCTGAGCAAGGGTTTTAAACTCCATGCAGCATCTCCTCAGATTCCAAATTTATTGTCCCATTTGTGGCTCCAGAGAATTCCGCCATAACCTCAGAAGGCGGTTCAGGTGTTTCTGGGACTCAGATACAGGCAGGCTAAGATTAATCTGGTGGCGTATCTTGTTGAATAGCTAAATTTGTTAACCGCCAACTTGTTCAATAGCAAATTCTAATAGCCATTCTGTTAGCACTACATTTCGTTACGCTTATGGCCTTTTGTAATTTTACTTTGTACGAATTTAATTGCATTTGTCAGCTTACCGTCTGAACTCTCTGATGACCAACTCCGCCAATTCCAATTCTGACCTACCGATTCGCTCTGACCTTGGTATTTCAGAGAATGGGGATCGGCTCGACTCAACTCTATCAAATGAGCTAGAGGAAACAATCTTAAGTTTTGAAGATATTCAAGCAGAACTGTATTAC
This sequence comes from Pseudanabaenales cyanobacterium, assembly GCA_022360135.1. Classification (GTDB taxonomy): domain Bacteria; phylum Cyanobacteriota; class Cyanobacteriia; order Phormidesmidales; family Phormidesmidaceae; genus JAKSDM01. The sequence goes on from JAKSDM010000349.1 coordinate 754, forward strand.
AAACAAGCGGAAGATGTATTGCGAGAACTGATCAATCATTTGGATTTGACGCCTCGGGAACGCATGGGGTTGGAGGCAGAAATCCATAGTTTGGATAAACTCCTCGAAAAACTGGAGCGTTCGGTTATCCATATCGCTGTATTTGGCATGGTCGGTCGGGGTAAATCTTCCTTGCTCAATGCTTTGTTGGGCCAAGCGGTGTTTGAAACAGGCCCCATTCATGGGGTAACTCGCCAGATTGAAAGCGCCCGTTGGCAAGTCAGCCGAGAAGCCGTTTCAGAGTCTTCTGATCAAGATATTCTGAGGGTGTCGCTGCAAGGCGTTGGCCAATCCCGGATTGAATTGATTGATACCCCTGGAATTGATGAGGTCGATGGGGCGGTGCGGGAAGCCATGGCGAAGCGGATCGCCAAGCAGGCTGATTTGATTCTCTTCATCATTGCTGGGGATATGACCCAGGTGGAGTTTAAAGCATTATCCCAACTGCGACAGGCGAGTAAGCCCATCCTGTTGGTGTTTAATAAAATTGACCAGTATCCCGAAGCCGATCTGCAACTGATTTACCAGAAAATTCGAGATGAACGGATCCAGCAGCTCATTTCCGCCGATGAGATTGTTATGGCGGCTGCCTCTCCCCTAGTGGCCCGGGCAGTCCGTCGTCCTGACGGCGAGGTGATCGCTCAACTGAATCGGGGGGCGCCCCAGATCGATCACCTGAAACTAAAGATCCTGGACATTCTTCATCGGGATGGCAAGTCCCTGGTTGCGCTTAACACGATGCTCTACGCCGATGATGTGAATCAGCAGTTGGTGCAGCGTAAGCTAGGGATTCGCGATCGCAGCGCCGATGACACGATCTGGAATGCGGTCATGACCAAGGCGGTTGCGATCGCCCTCAATCCCTTAACTGTGATGGATCTCCTGAGTGGAGCTGTGATTGACGTGGCGATGATCCTCACCCTCTCCCGACTCTATGGCATTCCCATGACCCAGCAGGGAGCGATTAACTTGCTCCGGTCCATCGCCTTGGGCATGGGCGGCGTCGCCGCTAGCGAACTTTTGGTCAGCTTCGGCTTGGGCTCGCTCAAAAGCTTACTCGGCGCCGCCGCTATTTCTACCGGGGGGCTGTCACTCACACCCTACATGTCTGTCGCCCTTACTCAAGCAGCTGTTGCCGGCGTTTCCTCCTACGGCGTCGGCCAAGTCGCCAAAGCCTATCTTGCGAACGGCGCGGCTTGGGGCCCCGATGGTCCCAAAGCTGTAGTTAATGATATCTTAGAGTCTTTAGATGAGAACTCAATCCTGAACCGGATTAAAGACGAGCTAAAGGCTAAGCTGGACCTGCAGAAACGGAATAAATCTGAATCCTAGCTTTTAAAGCAGTCGACATGACCCCAAAAATCGTCAATATCGTAAAGCAGAATGAAACTTTCGTGTTCATGGCTGATACTCATGTTTTCTTTATTCAGGAAACAAAACAGAAACCGGGTTGCTTACTGCAAGATAAATGGGGCTGAATGGACGTAATTGCAGAAACCCGGTCTCTAAATCATCCCGGCATAATTAGAAACATCAACCACAAGAGACCGGGTTGGTTGGTGGAAGATCAATCAAAATCAATGGACGTTACCGCAGAAACTCGGTCTCTGAATCA
>JAKSDM010000172.1 GCA_022360135.1 Pseudanabaenales cyanobacterium
AGTGGTGATCGAGCCATTAGAGCTGATCAGAGTAATATCTCCACCTTGAGTGGTAATGCTCTCATTAACTGTGATCGTGTTGCCCGCCTCAGCCGTTAGCCCAACACCTAAACTACTGATGTTGACTGGAGCGTCAAAGGTAATGTCATTGGTCGCTTGTAGAATCACATTGGCGTTGGCAGTGTTAATGGCAGAGGCTGATATGAATGCATCTTCAGGGGGATCCTCAAACAACAATATGGTGCTGGTAGTATTGCCCTCCGAATCTACAACCGTGATATCTATCGGATCCAGCAATAAGGTCCCTACATTTCCATTAAAGGCTGAGGTATCCACCTGACCGTGGAAGTCCAGTGCCTGTAGTCCTGAAACTTCGACAAATCCACCATTTCCAGCCTCTATCCCAGCCCGGGCAATAATTTCGCCATAGAACTGGGTGGTTTCATCCGCCCAGACAACGATCCGCCCCCCATCACCTGTCCCAAGGGCGCTGGCGTCAATGACTGAATCACTGCCCACGTAGGTATGTGAGGCATTGGGTATGGAGCCCTGTCCCTGATAATCTCCTCCAACCAGCACCGTGCCGCCGCCATTTGTCCCGGAGGCGTCTACTGTAGCTGCCAACAGTCCCACCTGGTCGCCCAACACCTGGATTGTTCCTCCACTGGCTGTAGAGACATTGCATGCAACGTCTCTACAGCCAGCGTCTAATGTACCGGACACCAGAGTCGTGCCGGGTTCTAGGGCGATCGCCAACCCTGATCCGGTCAAACTCACTGTGCCGTCAGGGTTAACCGTGATGTCCGTAGCATGGGTGTGATTGCCTGCAGTAAGTAAAGACGGTAGATCGAGGGGGGTAAAAGAGGGGGGCAGAGAGAGAGAGGATTGCGCCAGGGTTGCCAACTCCAGATTCAGCACCATATTTTCATGGCTGATACGGACCAGGCTTTGTCCAGAGACTGAGGCCACTGTGATTTGCCCTCCTGGCGCTGTCAGGGTTCCAGTATTGATCACGGCTCCCCCCACCAAAGTCAGTGTTTGGCTTGGGGAAACGGCTAAATCTCCATCATTGAGAATGGCCCCCGGTTGGTCTACGGCAAAGGCGAAACTGACGGGGTTGCCGACCAAGGCAGCATAATCATTGGGTCCAAAAGCATTTAACCAGGTATCCTCAAAGCCAATTCCCGTAGCGGTGGCGGCGGTGAAACTGCCGGTCAGATCCAGGCTGGCGTTGGGGCCAAAGAGAACCCCAGCTGGATTGATCAGAAACAGGTTGGCGTCGCTGCCGCTGACTCGAAGCAATCCGTCGATGATCGAGGCGTCACCGCCCGTCACCCGCCCCAGGATATTCTGAATCGTAGGGTCGGCGATAATATTGGCGACTTCCGCCGCCGTCAAGCCAAACTGCTCAAAACTGTGAAAAAGATTATCCCCATCTCCCGAGAGCGAACCGCCTGTTATATCGTATTGGTTGTCATTTTGAGAAACTGTGGTGCCTGTACCGTCATCCGCCGCCGTGATGGATTGAGCTTGGGCGGACTCCAACGAAATCAGACTCAACACCAGGGCGATCAGTAAGAGGGAGCGGCTGTTTGAAAAACAGAACATAAGGACGATGGAAAAAATCTGGGGTGGATGCGTCAGATAAAGCTATCTGTTCAATAGGTAGTCATAGTAGTTTTAGATTTTAGCTTTTGGATTTTAGATTGGGGAATCCTTGCTGTCAGGTGATTTTGGTAGGACCATTTGTCGCCAAGTTAGCTCAAAACGATAGCAATTATGACAACTGCTTGGGCTCACAAGGATAATTCTGACAGCTCGCAGAAATTTTGGGTATCAGGCTGCACGTAATCTGATTGTTTTGCCAGTTCTAGTGTTTTGATTCGGCGTTGGATACTGGCTATCTGCGGCCCTTGGTTATCGAATGTGCGGTAGAGAGACTCGGCCTCGGAAAACAGGCGAATGGCGTCATCTAGCTTTCCGAGCGTGGCGTTGACCTCGGCTAAGCCATTGAGGGCGATCGCCTGTCCAAGGATATCTCCCCTGACGGTTGAAAGGTACCCAGCCTTTTGGTAATGCTGAGCTGACAGGTCATTCAATCCGGCATAGCTATAAAGGTCCCCCAGGGCTTCATATACCACCGGATTGTTCGCGCCGTTAGCGGCAAAGGGCTCCAGCACCTCAACAGCAGCGGCAATCAAATCTTCCCGCAGATAAAGCGACGCTAGTTCCAGCGCCTCTTCTTCTGGCGACAATTCCGGTCGGGGGAGCCGGTGGAGGTCAGCTTCAAGAACAGTCATATCCTCCGGGAAGATCAGTTCAAATCCGGACTGATCAAAGCCCTCATCTAGACAAGAGGAAACTCCGGTGTCAGTGACAACTTCAATCGAGTAATATCGTCCTCGTTGCAAGGGAATCTGCCCTTGATAGTCCACCTGGGCGCCGTCCACGGTGGTACGCCACACCAGCCAATCACGCTCATCTCGCTCGTCCGACAAGCGCCACAAGCTGACGGTATAGCGAGTAGCTGCCGAAACAGGATTCCAGCGGATCGTGAAGTGATCATCCACTAACCAAGTGTTACGAGGGCTAATGACATAGGGAACGTTGGCCTGACTCCCTCCCCGGGCGCGGCCAGTTCGAAGTCCACCGCCTTGACGGTTAGACGCTCGCCCGATCTGATCCTGACATCGTCTAATCCGAAAAAAACACAACAAATCAGCCCGGGCTTCAGGCATGATCAGAAGCATCATAGCCAAGACTGTCAAAGTTGGTGTGGTAAAGCTTAAAAAGCTTTTTCGTAAGCGCGATCGCAGCCATCTCATCATTCAGTGAATCTCTTAATCTCCCCCCGTCTCTGCAGCCAACATCTCTAAGGTCTCCGAATTTGATGGGTCAGATAGGCAACCACGCCGCCAGTCGCCAACCCACCAATCCCAGCAGGTATCAAGGGAACCCAATAACTTGCCCCTACAAGGAGCAGGTAGCAGGAGCCAAAGAGGATAACCAGAGAACCGACCCCTGCGGTGACTAGCCGTAGGGGTCGAACAAACCACCAGAACACAAGTCCCCCGACGACAGACCAACCCAAAATCCAGCCAGTTTCCCCAAAAATCGACCACCACCGAATTAGCGGACGACCTCCCAACACGGCATTAATTAACTGGCTAGTCATCTGTGCATGTAAGGTCACGCCATCTATCTCACCGTAGGGGGTATTAAAGCGGTCTGCATTACGGTCAGATAAATCTGTATAGCCAATCATGACAATACGGTCTCGTATCAAGTCAGAAGATACCTGATCTTGTATCACTGCCGCTAGACTTACACGGGGAGCAAACTTTTTAACGCTACCTTTGTAAGTCCAGAAATTGAGTAAAGTCTGGTACCACTTCAACGTATCTCCCAAGTAA
>JAKSDM010001040.1 GCA_022360135.1 Pseudanabaenales cyanobacterium
AAGGAGTTGCGGTTGCCCTTCAAAAAGGTACTTGTCAAAGTATTCCTTACTGATTTGACCAGATCGCAATCTGAATTCACCGATGATGTGAGATGCGCTATAGATCTTCTTGGCTAATTCATTTCGTGTCATAGTCTTCCTACTTCGGTGGAATAACGATAAAGCCCACCTGCCGGAACCGCTGGAGAAAACTAGGAACCCTGGAAAATCGATATAGCGGTCCTGGTCAGATGCAGCCTAATTTTAGTTATCCCCTGTCTCTTGCTGGTTTGTGGGACGTAACAGAATGCGAAAGATAACGTACAGTGCAGCGGGCGGAGTAGATAACGGCGCTATGCCAAAATCTCAATTTGGTATCGATAGCCCTGCTCCGTCAAAAACAACTGTCGATGCTGGGCAAAGTCTTCTTCACAGGTGCGCAACGACACCAGCGTATAAAACTGAGCACTGTGGCCGTCGCGCTTAGGCCGTAGCACTCGCCCTAGCCGTTGGGCTTCCTCTTGCCGAGAGCCGTACTTGCCCGACACCTGGATCAACACATCCGCATCGGGCAAATCGAGCGCAAAGTTGCCCACCCGCGAGAGAATCAGACCAGAGATTTCTCGGGCGCGAAAGTCGGTATAGAGTTGTTCCCGTTCTTTTTGGGGGGTCTTGCCGGTAATCAGGGGTAGGTTAACCTGTTCGGCAATGGCTTTGAGCTGGTTGATATATTCCCCAATGATCAACACCCGATGTCCCGCTTCCCGTTCCAGGATCGTGTGAATCACGTCTAGTTTGCGCGGATTTTCGGCGGCGATGCGAAACTGATAACGCCGGGGAGCCATGGCATAGTCCATCTGGCGTTCTTCGGTTTGGGGAATGCGAATTTCGGTACAGTCGGCGGCGGCGATAAAGCCCTGACCTTCGAGATCGCGCCAGGGGACATCGTAACGCTTGGGGCCAATCAGGGTAAAGACATCCCCTTCTCGGCCATCTTCTCGAATCAGGGTGGCGGTTAACCCCAGGCGGCGGCGGGCCTGTAATTCAGCGGTCATGCGAAAAACGGGGGCAGGCAGCAGGTGGACTTCATCGTAGATAATCAGCCCCCAGGCTTGTTGTTCGAACAAGCCCAAATGAAGAAAGTCATCGTCTTGACTAGCCCGGTAGGTGAGAATTTGATAAGTGGCTAAGGTGACTGGCCCAGTCGCCTTTTGTTCGCCGCTATATTCGGCAATGTGTGCTTCTGTCAGGTCGGTTTTATCTAACAATTCTCGCCGCCATTGCCGCACCGACGTTAGGCTACTGGTGAGAATTAATGTTTTTTGTTGCACAGCCGCCATGGCCGCCATACCCACCATTGTCTTACCCGCCCCACAAGGCAGCACGATTACCCCACTGCCCCCCTTGGCTTGTCCTGCCTGATAAAACAGATCGGCGGCTTCTTGCTGATAAGAGCGCAGTTCGAAAGGCGCTCCTGATCGGGTGGTGGTCAGTAACCGCAGCGACAACTCATCGCCTGCGAGATAACCGGCCAGATCTTCCGCTGGGTAGCCTGCCGCCAGTAGGGCTTGTTTTAAGCTGCCCCGATCAGCCAAATCAATCTCGAACTCTGTCGGGGAAAGGGGGTTCCCCAATAAGGGACTCACCTGGTCATGACGTTGCAACAGCGCGGCCAGGGGCTCATCGGCCATGCGCAATACTAAGCTGTTTTCCCCTGGCGGGGAGTCTCCCTTTGATTCTCTTTTTGTCAGTGTCGTTAACCCATATCGCCGCCCCAGGGCTTCCAGTTCCTGAGCCACCGACTCAGGCATAGGATATTTGGCGTTTTCCTCTAAGGCCGCCACCATCGCTGCCACAGGCATGCCTGCCGCCCGCGCATTCCAAATGCTCAGTGGGCTAAGGCGATAGGTATGGATGTGTTCTGGACTTTTGACGAGTTCGGCGAAGGGGGCGATCGCGACTTGAGCCGCCGCTGCATTCGGCGCATGAACATCAAGCAAAACGGTGCGATCGCTTTGGATTATAAGCGCATTGTCGGGAGAGTAGGACATGAAAGAGGGGTGGGGAGAGCAGGAGGGGCAGGGGGGCAGGAGGGGCAGGGGGGGCAGGGGGGGCAAGACGCGGGGACAAGGGGAGGTGGAATTTTGGATTGGCGATTTTAGATTTTGGATTCGGACGAAACCTGAGGGGCGGCGCCTTGTGTCCGCCCAATGCAGAATTGACTGCGAGCATCCGATTACCCTCCAAAATCCAAAATCCAAAATCTAAAATCCAAAATCCAAAATCTAAAATCTAAAATCCAAAATCCAAAATCCAAAATCTGGAGCCCAAACATTAACTCAATCGTTGTGGCAACGTATACCCTAGCTTACGAAGGCCATTTCGAAAGCGGGTTTCGTGCTCAATCAGCACCACTAGACAGCGATCGCCAGCGAGTTGACAATACTTTTTGGTGCGGGAGTCATGGGCGATTAAGGTCGCCAGGGCGGCGTCGGCGCATTCAATTAACCGGGCCAACCCCTGATCTTGTAAGCTGTCTGACCGGCTCAGACAATCTCGAAAAAAAAGCTTGACTGTCTCGGGCAGTTCGTGGGCGCTGGTCTGGATCAAGAAATCCTGGAATTCCTTAACTGAGCGGCCCTCGGCAGCGGCCTTGAGAACGGCGTTGCGATCTAGCTTCCAGACGGCGTCGGAGGTCTTTAGAGTAAAGGTTTCCATCATTAGCTTTTCCCCTGGGTTCAGGGGTTGCCCAGTCATCACAATGTCTAAATTGGGCAAGACCCGTAAGGTGGTTTCGGTGGTGATGGCGGCAGCCTCGTAGGTCGCTTCAAAACCCAGGCAAAAGGCTCCCAGGGGGGTGAGTCTGATGGCGAGCAGACCATCGTAACGGCTGAGAAAGCTCAGATTATCAGTTCCCCAAAAATTGGACCAGTCATCGCGGGGGGCGTCATAAGGGTTAATATAGGCCACATCTAATAACCCCAAAGTCGCAGCGTATTCAAACAGTAGACAGCGCATATAGGCCGTTTCCAGCAGGCTCCAGGAGCCACCCGCATCATACAAATGGCCATAGCCCGATTCGCTAATGTACAAATTTTCGGGATGGCGACTGACTTCAAAGGTTTGGTAGCTGGCAATCATGTAGCGTTTCAAATCATCAAAGCGAACCCATTGCCCCACTGGGCAGTCTGCCAGCCCCTGGGCAATCACATGCCGCCGTTTATCCAGGGCGGTTAACCCCCGCTTACCTTTACCCGTCTGGCCTTTAATTGCATCTACCCGGCGTAGTTCATCCAAAACTCGGGTTTTGAGCCACTTTTTCCAGATTGCTTTGATCGTTTTAGCGGGGTCGGCGTTCAGAGCTTTTTGCCCACTGGCTGTGAGTTGGAGCTTCTTGCCGTCTAAGGCGACCAAGCCTGCGCCCTGCAAGATCATCGGCCAGGCAAAGGGTTTGATCGCGCCAATCGGTTGCTGATAATTATTGTCAGGCTGAGCATCGGCTTCAGTATAGTAATCGCCACCCTGGAGCAGCGGCGCGATCGCAGCCACCGTCGCTTTAGTGGGCATCAAGGTTTTATCGCTAACCGCCACCTTCCCTAAATGCACAAACCGCAGGATGGCTAATAGATCTTGCTGGGCCGCCCGCTCCATCTCGCAGCAGGCAACCGACATTTCTTCCTGGGTGCGGATGGGCTTACGCAGTTCATAATCAAAATATCGCCGTTCTATTTGCATCGTCTGGGGCGATTGCTCTGAACTCTGTAGCGTTAGGGGTTCAGGCTCTTGCACAAACGTTCGTAGCCGCGCCTGCATATCCTCGGGAATGATATTGCCAGTGCTATAAGTACTCAAGCTATAGAAAAATAAATCGAGTTTAGCGGCTGGTTGATTGTAGCTGTAGAAAGAACCCCCTCGGCTGCCCCACTCTGGCGACTTGCCGTATTTAGCCCGAAATTGCTCAGGCTGATAGATACCTCCTGTCACATACACTGCCTCCGCCACCGCTGCCTGCTGAAGCTGATCGAGATCTTGCCAGCATTTTTCCAGCCCTGGGCCAGTCAGATAAGTTGCGATCGCACTCACTAACTCTGCCTTTCGCGTCGGTTTTTTATGGATAGGTAACAGTCGCAGCAGCTTCTTGAGGTCGTCCACAGTTCTAAAAGTCAACCCTTCTGTCACCGTAGCGACTGTTACCAGACTGGAGCTTGCCATCGATTCAATTTCCTACGGCTCTAAACACTTGTAAAAGCATAATTAAAGCATGAAATTATCCAGCACCCGTTTTGTCGCTCATTGACAATTGCCCAACGGAATCTGAGTCATAATCTCAGAAATAATTATTCACTTTAAGTTGACGCCCAAATCGTAATAGGATTTAACGTTAGGCGTAATGATTTATCACCTTTTCAACCAAAGTATTAGTTAAATGGCTGCAATTGAAGACAAAACCGTTGTTCGAGAATACTTTAATGCTTCTGGTTTTGACCGCTGGCGGCGGATCTATGGGGATAGCGACGAAGTTAACAAGGTTCAATTGGATATCCGTAAGGGGCATCAGCAGACAGTTGACACTGTGATCAATTGGTTAAAGGCGGATGGAAATTTGGCTGGCTTATCTATCTGCGATGCTGGATGCGGGGTAGGTAGCCTCAGCCTTCCACTGGCTCAAGCCGGGGCGAAGATTTACGCCAGTGATATTGCCGAAAAGATGGTTGGGGAAGCTAAAAAGCGGGCCCAGTCGATATTGAGCGCCGAGCAATTGCCGGTCTTCGATGTCAAGGATTTAGAAGGACTGCAGGGCAAATATCATAGCGTCATTTGTTTGGATGTGTTAATTCACTACCCCCAGGAAAAAGCGGCGTCCATGATCACCCATCTCAGTTCACTAGCGGACGACCGGCTGATTATCAGTTTTGCCCCGAAAACCATTGCCTATACCTTGCTCAAGAAGATTGGCGACTTTTTCCCAGGACCCAGTAAAGCAACCCGGGCTTACCTTCATCGAGAGGTGGATGTAGTTCAGATTCTGCAGCATAATGGTTGGCAAATCGAACGGAACGCCATGACCAAAACCCAATTCTATTTCTCCCGTATCTTAGAGGCTATTCGTTAAAAACATGATGACGCGGGCTTTTTTGGCAATTGCAGCTCTTCTAGGCGCCCTGTCGGTTGCTGGAGGGGCTTTTGCGTCCCATGCACTGAAGTCTAAACTGACTGAACGGGCGCTGGAAATTTTTGAAACTGGCGTGCGCTATCAGATGTATCACGCCCTAGCCCTGTTAATGGTGGCTCTCCTGCTGAGTCGGGCTGAGGCTGGACAAACCTGGTTGATCGCTTCAGGCGGGATGTTCATTGCTGGCGTGGCGGTTTTCTCCGGTAGCCTTTACGCCCTAAGTCTATCCGGGACCAAGTGGCTAGGGGCGATCGCGCCCCTAGGCGGATTTGCATTCCTGGCGGGTTGGGGGCTGCTCGCGATCGCGGCTTTGAACTTTAAGTAGAACTCAAAGACAAACTCATCTTCAAAAGGGATCCAGTTATGACAATACTAGCCAAACGGATATCCGATGATTTCCCCTCAATTTATTCCCTGCGCGGTAATTTTGAGCTAGCTAGTTGATAAAGCTTCCCTCGAATGTGTGAGAATCTAGATCTCAAAGAAGGGTTTTCATAGACTATATCTAACATTTTTCTATGGGGACGATACAAGAAAACCGTCTTCAGAAAATCCCTCTTCAATAAGTCTTCTGGTTCAACAATTTGAAATCTGGCTTTAGAGTCAACCACATAACTTAAAGTCAACAATTCAACCATAGAAGACCTATTGGCATCTGTAAGAACAACTTGTTCAGGCTTATGATTAATTATTTCAGCCACCTCTTTTATACTAGAATCTCTGTATTTGCTCCACCAGGTTTGTGCTCTCAAATAGCTTAAATTGGAGCAAATTCCAGCCCCGAAAATTACCACAAGAATAGTTGTCCAGAACAGTCTTAAAACCAATAATCTTTGAATATTTATCTGCATGTATAGGAAGTACGCCACAGCAAGATATATACAATAATAGGTCGGTAGTTGATAGCGTACTACTGCTGAGGCATATCCCCCAAAGACAAAATCCTTAAACAAAAACACAACTGAAAGAAATGGCATCGTTAAGATAAAGTTCCGAAATTTAGGAGAACTCTCTCTTACCACCCAAATAATAGAAGAGGTAACAAGTAGCATAATTATGCAAGGAAAGTATATATTAGTGAGTGAAGTAATTAGTGAAGATTCTTCTCGAATTAACTCTGAATTTTCGTTAATGCCTAAAGTCCGCAAATTATTACTATATAGAAAGTTGAAATCGTAAAAAATAACCGAGAAATTCATCAAGATTCTCTTAATTAAATGAGACAGTGCAATTTCATTCCATGAATAATCGGCTCCTATTCTTATCACTAAACCCTGAATACTGATAACCCTGACAATCCAAGCTAAGAATGCAAAAAAGCTGATACAGAAAGCTATAAGGTAATTTCTCTGTTTTCGTCTATGTAATGAGGATTTGCTTGATTTGAGTATGACATGGGTGTAAACTAATTGACCAATCAAGATAAAGTAGTAAAGGGTGTGGCAGTAGAGACCTAGAGTTGATATGGCTGTGTAGGCAATCCAGAGAGTCTTCTTTTCTTCCCGCAATGTTCTCAGTAATAAATAATTTGAAAATATAGTCAAAACTAATAATAGTGAATAAGATCTGGCCTCTTGTGAATAAATTAGATAAACAGGAGAAATTATGACTAACCCAGTCGCTATCCAAATCACTTTGGAGGGTAATAATAGTTCACGGCAGAGCAGATAGACGCCAGGAACAATCAATACACTGACCAAAACAGAAAACAATCGAATCTGATAAACCTTACATCCCAAGAATTTTGTCCAAACATGAAGGAGAATTAAGTAGAGAGGGGGATGAGAGGAATCAGTAATTAAGCTGTGAAGTTTATCTTCTAAATCCTTTTCTGGATTTGGACAGCGATGAACACTTAATTCACCAAAGTTGTGTTCATCAACACCAAAGTGAGCTATTAATTCCGAGGTCGTATAGCCAGCATTTCTTAAACTAGTGTAGGTTTCATCATACCAGTATGGCTTTAAATCAAGATTGAAAAAGCGAAGTGAAATAACAATGATGATCAAAATAATCAGTGCGATATTTTTGACATAGGTTAAAAATATTTTTTGATTGAAATTTATCATTGCCTGGAAAGTGTTGAGAGTGTTTAGCTTTTCTTGAAATCAGCAAATGGAGTCGCTTTGTCCCTTCGATCTCACCACGTCTCATTGCGTTTCACGTAAGTCATACAGGTAAACAGTGGCAGCGGTTTTTTGAAATTTATCCAGCTGTTTTCCTCGCTGATTTAAGTAGGCCACAAAGATAATCTCTTCAATATCCCAACTTTTAGTGATAATAAACCAGACGCGTGGTTTTCCACGCAGTGGATCAATTTCACGATCAACTGCTTTTAATCCTTCATGGGAAATCCTTGAAGGGCTTAAGAACATCTTTCGTTCGCCAAGGATATAGTCGTTTTCTGAAAGCCCATATTTGCCTGCATAATAACGAAAGCTTTGTTGGCCGCTTTGATAAATATAGATAGCGTCATGCGGTTCCCGATGGGTCTGAATGTATGCAATCACAGGGCGGATCTCTTGCTTGAGTTCTGGAGAGATAATCAGTCTTACAGTTCGATTCATAGGCGGGAGCGCCAGGGAAACAAGCAGAAGTAGGCCAAGCAGACCCTGGTAATAACGATCTTGTTTGAATTGAGCAAGTAGACAATGAATCCCTTCCGCAATCAGTAAGATTGCGAATGGGGTCAAAAATAGAACCAGGCGATTTTTAAACGGATAGGCATGAAGATAAGCAGCGAAAAACGTTGTCCCAAACGGCAGTAAGAGCGTTATCAAGACAATTCTATTTTGACGATAGAATGCGACACAGCCAACCAAAAATGCAAAGATAGCAATGCCATCGAATGGACTCCCAAATCCCAATGGATGATAGAAGAATTTACCGAATGCATCAAATAACCAAACAATATCGACCCAAGAAGCGGGGTATCTAGATTCCCAACCCTGTACCAAGGCTGCATTACCCATGGTTACTCGGATATTAAAAGCATAAACCAACCCAAAAGCGATTAACCAAGTGAGATAAATAGTGAGTCTATTCAAGATGGTTTGGTAACGTCTCTTGGCGACAGTGAATAGTAAGTGACTCAATTCAATACCCGCCAAAATCAACACAGCTGGATGCGATAGAAAGATGCTAATTGAACCAAGAATGGCAAAGGCAATGATTTGTTTCTTGGTGAGCATCTTGCCGTGTTGCGGCAGCAATACTAAACAAAGCCCTAAAGCAACCATCACATCACTGGAATATTGCTTGACTTCGGTTGTATAATGGATTAAGTGACGGGAACAGGAAAACAACGCTATTGCAATAGGAACTGCAGTTTTTGAGGCATATTTATTCGCCAGCTGATAAAACAGAAATATGGAAGTAATACCCGCTAAAAATGGCAATAGTCGAAAAGCATATTCATTATCGCCTAATATCTGAATTGCAGACTTCTCAATAAGAAGAAAGCCTGGTGGAGCAGCTTGGTTATAATCTAAAACGTCAAATAATTCTGAGTAGGAACGATTGATAAGATTAAAAGCAACCTTAGCCTCATCGTCCCAAAGTGCTCGATTATTGAAATACTGAACCAGACGAACTAAGACACCTAAGAAACATAAAAAGATAGAGAGCGCCGGAAGAAAATCGGCTTTTTTAATCAAAGGGATTTTTCTGGGTTGGCGATTCGGCATAATTGACGTCTGAATACTGCTTTGCTCGTCTGCTTCAGGAACTGGAGATTAACCCAGACTCAGCTTCGAGAGAGCATTGTATCAGACTATAAATAGGCTCACGGAACTCTCTGCTGCGCATCAGGTCAGGGGCGCCATCCCAAATTCGCAATGTTAGGCGCAAGTGATAGACAATAAACCCGTCCTTAGCTGTGATCCCAGTTCACGATAAATTCGCAATCTAATGGCAAAATACTGAACGGGCTACAGCCATCACTGGGGTGATTTCTTGCAAATAAAACCCAGGTACTCGATAGGGGCGCACAGCCGTGCGCCCCTATCGAGGTTCAATTGGGCGCATTCTTGCTTAGAAATTGCCTTGGCTGTCCCGCTGCAAACAATTGGTGAAGCTATATGCAACACTCAAACTCATCCGAAACGATTAGTTCTGTATCCTCGGCAACAAGTCTCTATGATTTCAATTCTTCGACCCCAGTCCAAATAGAAGAACGGTTAACGATAAATTTAATTCAATCTTCCTCTGTTCCAGAGTCCAACCTAGAAGAGGGTCAGGATGTAATTGAAGGGTTAAGCAACAGACCGAAATCTCTGCCGCCTAAATATTTCTATGACGAACTTGGCTCCCAACTATTTGAGCAAATCTGTGAACTGCCGGAATATTATCTAACCCGAACCGAAGCTGCAATTCTTCAGCAATATGCAGGTGCGATCGCTCAACTTACGGGTCCTTGTGAGCTGGTGGAACTAGGCAGCGGCAGCGCCACCAAGACTCGTCTTTTATTAGACGCCTACCAAGATTATGGCTACCCCCTGACTTACATTCCCATTGATGTCAGCGGCAGTATGCTAACCGAAAGCGCTCATCAACTGTTGGCGACCTATTCTGATCTCCGTATCCATGGCTTAGTCAGCACCTACGAACTTGCTCTGGCCCAATTACCCCCTACCACCCTGCCGACTCGGATGCTCTGTTTTATTGGCAGCAGCCTTGGCAACCTTACCCCCGAAGCCTGTGACGAATTTATGACCCAGGTGGCCGCTGCCCTCCAACCCGGGGAATATTTCCTGCTAGGGGTCGATCTTCACAAGTCTGACGATTTACTCGAAGCCGCCTATAACGATAGCCAGGGTGTGACAGCTAAGTTCAACCTGAATATGCTCCATCACTTAAACTGGCGTTTCCAGGGCAATTTTGATTCTAACCAGTTTGAACATGTAGCGTTTTACAATCAGGCGAAACGCCAAATTGAAATCTACCTCAAGAGCCTGACATCTCAAGTGGCGACGCTTCGAGCGCTCAATCTAACCGTCAACTTTGCAGCGGACGAAATGCTTCTAAGCGAGATTTCCCGAAAGTTCGACTTGCAAGCACTGACTCAGACGCTCCAAGACCACGGCTTAAAGCCGCTAAAAACATTCACGGATGATAAGCAGTGGTTTGGTTTGTTGTTATGTGAGCGTCAGGATAATCAGCCAGAAGAGCAGTAATCCCTGATTATGAGGGATTATTGGGCCATAGGAGCAAAGCATTAGTATTGCGGTAGACGGTATCGGGTAGACGGTAGGCAGGAACTCATAAAGCCGAGGCCGTATTGAGAAGCTGCGACATACCCCGTCTACCATCTACCGGCTACTACCTATTCCACTCAAACCCCTTGAACATCAACTTACCGACTAAATCTCTCGAAAACTCCTGATAACTTTTTGCAGCTCGGATTTGTGTCTTGCGTACTGATCGGTTTGAGTCCATGCAACCACTTGGTAGTACCGAGTGTCCGTAACCACTGTGGTGTGGAGATAAGTAACCTTCGCATCTTCAAATTCCCCCCGGATCTCGTACTGCATTGCGGAGTTACCGTTAATAGAATTTATACGCGTTGGCGATTGTTCTTCATTTTCCAAACCCTGAACTAATAGATCCCGGTAGGTATTTGAATTATCTGCAAGACTGTATTGACTTAAGGGTTGTTTATCCTCAGCCAGTACAATCAAATATAAATCCTTCTCTTCATTAGACGCCTGAATCCCAGCGCCGCCATGCAATCTTTCATCCGAATCCCAGCCTCTCGGTAATTCGATCTGGATTTGGCCTAATTCATCCTGGATGGCGTCTTCGGATTGCGACGCTTCCGGCCCCGCACCGCTTAATAGCGATTGGATTGGAGCGCAACTACTTAAAGACAGCCCCATAATTAGGGAGAACAGGATCGAGGCGCTAATCCACCGAACTTTCATAACTGCACCGTTTAAGCTAGAACAAGATTATGCAGGTAGCTGAAGCATACTAATATTAGCTTATTGTCAAACACTGAGTAGGTAAGAAATTAAGAAGATTAAGGAATAAAGGGTGAAAGGAGACGGGGGAAGGGTAAAGGGTTACTAAAAAGTCAAATTATAGGATGAACTTGACAAACTCAATCGGGAAGCCTATCTCAATGATAAAGAGGAGGATGAAGGCAAATCGCTAATCCCCTAAAATTAGGGCTTGGACGATAGAGTTTCCATTTCTCATTCATTTTCTATTTCTGATCATGTTGAAAGCTGGAATCGTTGGATTGCCGAATGTCGGTAAATCGACTCTGTTTAATGCGCTAGTCGCTAACGCAAAGGCTCAAGCCGCTAACTTTCCTTTCTGCACTATTGAACCTAATGTGGGCGTGGTTGCAGTGCCTGATAGGCGTTTGGAATCGCTTGCCAAAATTTCAAGTTCAGCTGAAATTATTCCAGCCCGGGTAGAGTTTGTTGATATTGCTGGATTGGTTCAGGGAGCCAGTCAAGGAGAAGGGCTTGGCAATCAGTTTTTGGCCAATATCCGAGAGGTTGACGCCATTGTCCATGTGGTGCGCTGCTTTGAGAACGACGACATTGTCCATGTCTCAGGCTCTATTGATCCGCTGCGGGATATTGACATTATCAACCTGGAACTGGCGCTAGCTGACCTGTCCCAGATTGAACGACGGATTGAGCGGGTTCGCAAACAAGCCCGCACCCATAAAGAGGCGCAAGCTGAACTTCAAGTCTTAGAGATATTGCTGCCAGTGCTGAATGAAGGGAAGTCCGCCCGCCAAGCGGTCCTAACCGAAGCCGAAGACTTACTGATTAAACCCTTGGGGTTACTGACCCGAAAGCCAGTAATTTATGCGGCGAATGTGTCAGAGGAAGATTTGGCGACGGGGAATGAGTGGGTGGAAAAGGTGCGTATTATGACTCAACCAGACCAGGCTCAGGTTGTGATTGTATCTGCACAAGTAGAGGCTGAGTTGATTGAGCTGCCTGAGGCGGATCGAGCGGACTTTCTAGAATCCCTGGGGGTGGAAGAAGGGGGGTTAAAATCCCTAATTCGAGCTACCTACGAACTGCTTGGCTTGCGTACTTACTTCACCACAGGGCCTAAAGAAACTCGCGCTTGGACAATTAAATCAGGCATGTTAGCGCCCCAGGCGGCAGGTGTAATTCACACCGACTTTGAACGCGGTTTTATTCGCGCGGAAACAGTCTCTTATGACGAGTTGGCGGCTTTGGGCTCGATGAATAGCGCCAAAGAAAAAGGATTGGTCCGTAGTGAAGGCAAAGATTACATCGTGCAGGAAGGAGATGTGATGCTTTTCCGATTTAATGTTTGATAGGCGGCGACATCAGCGGTCTGTTAATAGAGGTTTGTTAGTTTTGTATAGATTTTGCTTTGGATAGAGGAATCCGTCTAGAATCTGACCCATCCCCCTTTAGCCTGATGCTAGTGCTAAAACGCATCCAGACTATACCTGCTTGGGCTCTACTGTCCTTGGTCATGAATGGACTCCTGTTCTTGACCGTATTGTTGGTTATGCGAGAAAAACCTGAGGTCAGGGAGCAACGCTCTTCTGTTTTACCCCAAGCCAATGCATCGGTGTCGGAACCCAGGTTAGTCGCTGATTCAGCTATTTTGCCTCAACTCGGAATGCAGCATCGCCTGAATTATCAACAATGGATTTCGTTGTTGCGCCGAGAGGCGGAGGCGCTAGCAGCCAGAGATCCCGAGCATGTGACGGTTTTACTGGGAGATTCCATTACGCTTTGGTTTCCATCAGCACTGTTACCAGGTCGGAAGACTTGGCTTAATCAGGGGATTTCTGGGCAAAGCTCAGCAGGGTTGCTGGAAAGGCTAGATCTGCTGAATAGCCTACAACCTGAAGTCATCTACATCATGGTGGGCATCAATGACTTGGTCTGGGGAAAGCAAGATGAAAACCTCCTGAGAAGCTATGAGGGCATTGTTCGGTATCTCAATCGGGTTCATCCCCAGGCTAAGGTGGTGGTGCAGTCAATTTTGCCCCATGGAGCTGAAAATTCAACCTGGGTGGGACGCGATCGCCTCCTGGTTTTACCCAACAGCCGCATTCGGGCGGTCAATCAGGAACTCAAAGCGATCGCAGACGCCTACGACGTCTATTTTCTGGACTTGCACCCCCTCTTCGCCAATGGTGAAGGCAACCTCCGCGCCGATCTAACCACCGACGGCATTCACCTTAATCACTCAGGATATCTGGTTTGGCGAACGGCCATCGCCTTGTTTGATCAGGTAGAGCTATTTCCTGAGTAACTCTACTGCCGTTCTACTCCCCTCCCCTGTTTTCTGTTCCCAATTCCCCTTATCCTGTTAATAGGACTGAAAACACTCGCACGCCGTGGGGAGTTTCATGGACACCAAAGCATTTAAGCGATCGCTGCAGCAATCAGACAATTATCATCGCAAAGGATTTGGTCACGAAGAAGCGGTGGCTGGACAACTCAAGAATGAGTATCAGAGCAGTCTAATCCAGCAGATTCGGGAGAATAACTATACCCTAAGCCGCGGCGAAGTGACAATTCGGTTAGCCGAGGCGTTTGGGTTTTGTTGGGGGGTTGAGCGAGCTGTGGCGATGGCCTATGAAACCAGACAGCATTTCCCCACAGAGCGCATTTGGATTACCAATGAGATTATTCATAATCCTGGTGTGAATCAACGCCTGAAAGAAATGGAGGTTGGCTTCATTGAGGTCAAGGATGGGAGGAAGGATTTTACGATAGTGGAGACCGGAGATGTCGTGATTTTGCCCGCGTTTGGCGCCAGTGTGCAGGAAATGCAACTGCTCAACGACCGGGGCTGCACTATTGTAGATACCACTTGTCCTTGGGTGTCGAAGGTTTGGAATACCGTTGAAAAACATAAGAAGGGCAGCCATACCTCCATTATTCACGGTAAGTACAACCACGAGGAAACTGTCGCCACAAGTTCGTTCGCTGGCAAGTACCTGGTGGTGCTGAATCTGGATGAAGCCGCCTATGTCGCCAATTACATCCTCAATCAGGGGAATCGCAATGAGTTTATGGCTAAGTTCAGCCATGCCTGCTCCCAGGGCTTTGATCCCGACAAAGATCTGGAGAAAATTGGCATCGCCAATCAAACCACAATGCTCAAGGGTGAAACTGAAAAGATTGGCAAACTGTTTGAGCGCACTATGCTGAAGAAGTATGGCCCGCTTACCCTGAACGAGCACTTTCTCAGCTTCAATACCATCTGTGATGCGACCCAAGAGCGACAAGACGCCATGTTTGGGCTAGTGGACCAAAAACTGGACCTAATGGTCGTGATCGGCGGCTATAACTCTTCCAACACGACTCATTTACAGGAAATCGCCATCGAGCGCGGCATCCCCTCTTACCATATCGACAGCGCCGAGCGCATTGGTCCTGGAAACCGCATAGTGCATAAGCCACTCCATGCAGATTTAAACCTGACTGAGCCCTGGCTCCCAGATGGTTTTATTACTGTGGGTGTGACCTCCGGCGCCTCCACCCCTGATAAAGCGGTGGAAGATGCGATTGAGCGCATTTTTGAATTGAAGGTAGCTGCATCTGTTAGGGGTTAACTTGTTCATAGCGCTGACTTAAGTCAAGTTGCCCCCCAGAACGGGTTTCTCCAAGCAACTAGCGATCTTTAGGGTTTTATAGCGGTTTTCATTTGCATTGACTACGCCCTGCACCCTACACCGAATGGCGCTGAAATATGCCATGTGGGCGATGCCCACCCTACGGAATATCAGCGCCATTCCACCCTATACCCCGCCTTCACTGAAAGGTATTCAACACAAGCAAGAATCGCTACAGTTTAGTCCGGCTACCGATGACCACTTCGAAATCATCTAGTAGCAAGGATTGCTCAATCCCAAAATCGAAAATCCAAAATCCAAAATGGGTATAGATTTACAAACTCTTGGCCTGCAGGCTGCTCCTTCTTTATTGGGATTTTATTTAATGTAATATAAGATACTTTATATACAGGGATTATACTTAGATGACCTTTGTCGAGTTCTTGCCAGATATCAACTTAAGTAGGGAAATCTTAACAGGGTTGGGGAATAGGTGGGGTAGTGGTGGGAGTCAGCCCAATCAAGATTCTGGCTTCTATCTGCTGTCTCCTATCTGCCGTCCCCTATTTCCTATCCTCAGAACTATTTCTCGCTTTAAGTTGATATCCTCCTTGCCTGCTCAAGTATCTATATATACAAGATTATCAGTGCGCATTTAGGGACGGCTTTTTAGGGAGTTCAAATTGGCTAAAGCGGCAGCAAAATCCTAAAGTGGTGCAACTCAGTGACTAGACGTCAGTGTCTTGGCATACTCATGTTCTGTTTTGAAAGGGTGCAGACAAGATTCGGTTAACAAACTTTTGGGATCCCAAGGGTGCGTAGAGACGTTGCATGCAACGTCTACAAGCCAATATCAGGCTTATCCGAACAGTAGTATTGGCGTAAGACTTAGGTTTACCAATGATAATGGATAACATTATGAGCCAGCATCAATCTCAACAGTCTGGCAAATTAAAGCAGATAAATTGGGATATTCAACAGGCTCAGGAAACTATTTATAACTTCTTCCTTAAGATTGTTAAGACTTGGGAGGCGTCAAAAGTTCTAACGGTATTTAGACAACTGTTTGTCCACAATCTTGATTCCCATGACTCGAATGTGTTAGCAGCTTTACATATCATCTTGCTGTCGCATCAGGAGACAGAATTTAGGAACACATTAAAGCGCACTTGCTATGTTCTAATCAATAACTGGGAACTTGCCAGAAATTATCAAGCCATTCAACAGCTTGTTGGAATCATTTCGGATTCAACAATTTATCAAGCTGCAATTTCTCCCATCCTCAGATGTTTGCGAAGATGGCTTGTCAATTTCACGAAAAGCAAGGATTATCAGGATCTAAGAGTACTGGCCTCAAGGCATGACAAAAAGAAACATTGGACACATCGGTATACATCGTATCTGCTGGTTTCCCAATATGTAGATTCGAATAATCCAATTGAACAGCGGGAAATAGCA
>JAKSDM010001425.1 GCA_022360135.1 Pseudanabaenales cyanobacterium
GGTGCTGTGTGGTTCATCAATCTCCTGATCCAATGGCGCTAAGGCTGAAATCGCCGGATCTGGAATCACCGGATCTGAAATTGTCGGCTCACTGGCCTCCCCTTGAGCATGGGCTTGTATAGAATCTCGAAACCACTGAAAAAGTTTGCTGATTCCTTTGGAAAAAGAGTCAGCATTCTTATTAGTCTCACTATTCTTAGCCTCGCTATTCTTAGTCTCAGTAGTTACTGATTCGCCAAAAACATTGAGCGAGTCGGACTGATTAAGACCAAAAATTGTACTGCTATGTTGATTGGCCAGAGACTGCAGCGCTTCCGAAGGTTGTCCCCCTTGGCTGCGATCGCCTGCCAGCACCGCTGCTTGACCTGCCCGAAAATCTTCCAGTGCTTGCTGAGCAATGACGACCACCTGATCGGGATGATTATTCAAGGCCATGATCGTCGCTTGGGAGATAGCTCCAAACCCAGGTAAGTCGAGGGATTCAGCCAAACCGCCAAAGACCTCAGCCTGGGTTTGAAGTTGGCTGTTGATTTCCTCCGGCTGACCACTCGCAATCACTGCCGTGAGTTGATCTAACCGTTGGTTAACCCCAACCTCAAACATGGACTGCGTCACGTCAAACCCCAATTCCGCCGAGGTCGGTAAGTGAGCATCCTGATCAAAGCAATCCCCTAGCTTATCTTGTAGCTGGGCAAATACCGTGGCCGTACGATCAAGCACTTCGGCGTGATCCACATATCCTCCTCCCCTGATTTCCGCCTCTAAAGGTTGGCGGAGGCACTCAAATCCCTCAAACAGGAGCGCTTCAACCTCAGGATCAATCGAGACATCAGGGCGGCAGAGGGCTCTGAAAATATCTTCCAAAGAATGGGCGACACTGGTGATCGTTTCTAATCCAATGCTGGCGGCGGCTCCCTTCAACGTGTGGGTGGCCCGCATCAGATCGTTGACCTGGTTGATACTGCTATCTTCACCCAGACTCAGCAAGCCCTGTTCCAAGGTCTGCAGCAGCTCTGGCGCTTCCTGGAGAAAAAACTGATAGCCTTGCTCACGAATGGTCGGATCTGGAGTCATGGAAGATGGCGAGGGTAGGGGGTAGGGGGTAGGGTAGGGAGTAGGGGGTAGGGTAGGGAATACCGCTTACCCATTACCCATTACCTATTCCGAATTAATCGACCTTAAACTGATTACTCCTCTCCTGCAGGTTTTGAGCCATTGCCAGGAGATTCTGGAAGGATGTGGCAATGGCGGCGGAGTCTTCTGAGGTCTTGTGGGTAATCTCAGCCACCTCAGTCATTGTTTGGGTTACCGATTGGCACTGTTGGGTCTGCTCTTGAGTGGCGAGGCTGATACCCACTACAAGTCGGCTAATTTGGCTGGTGGCGTCTACAATGGCGTTCAAATTCCGGCGGGCTTCATTAACCACATGGGTGCCAGAGGCAACCTGCTGGATACCTCTCTCCATCGCCGTGGAAACGTCGGCCGTGCTGACCTGAATTTCCTGCACCAGTTGACCAATCTCGGTGGCGGCGTCTGCAGACTGGCGGGCCAGCGATCTCACCTCATCAGCAACAACGGCGAAACCGCGTCCATATTCTCCGGCTCGGGTGGCCTCAATTGAGGCATTTAACGATAGCAATTGGGTTTGGGTGGTAAAGTTGCTAATTAGATTCACCACTCTCGAAATCTTCTGGGAAGATTCACTCAGCCGCTTGAGCCGCTTATTGGTTTCCGCCACCGTCTCCCGGATCGACTGCATCTCATTTACTGTGCGGTCAATCGCCTCATCTCCAGCCAGGACAATTTGGTTGGCTTGCTGAATAGCGGCTTCCACTTGTTGAGCATTGGTTTCCACGGCTGCGGTAGAATTCACCATCATCTGCATCCTTTCCAAGGCTTGGTTGAGCGCTTGGAATTGTTGCTGGGCCTGAGCCACCAGATTAGCAATGGATGATTCACTGCTCTGGGAGGTTTGAGCCACTTGCTGCGATGCAGTTTGCATCTGCGTCACAATTTGCTTCAGACTACCCAGGGTGTTGTTATAAGCATCGGCGATCGTACCCACCTCGTTGTCGGTTACCGGAGCCCGCACGGTGAGATCTCCTTCTAGCGCCGGCCGCACCGATGTCAACAACTGAATTACCTGCTGCTGAAGCTGTTCTTTATCGGCTCTGTCTCGTTGGGCGATCGCTTGCAACTGTTTCGACTGTCTCTGTAACTGTTCCAGGTACTCTCCCAGCTGAATCGCCAGGTTAAGTTGAGAGGCTATGCGCTTAACAAATTCAATTTCCGCCTCTTGCCATTCCCGAGGTCCACTGCACTGGTGGATGCAGAACAGGCCCCAAAGCTCATCCCCTTTGAGCAGGGGCGCCACCAGATCGGCTCGCACCTGGAACTGGGCCAGGATTTCAATGTAACACTCAGCCAAGCCAGCCTCGTAAATATCTGTAAAGGCGCAGATTCTTCCCTGCCTGTATTGCTCAGCCATCCCTGCACTGAAGCAGTGATCGGCAATCTGTACCTCTAAGGCTGAAACATAGCCTGGCCGAACATCCTCAACCACTACTCCACCCTGACTATATCCAGACTCGGAGTCAAATTTGAACATGGCCACCCGATCCGTGTCCAAATAGTTGCGAACTTCCCTGACTGTCGTATTCAGTGCTTGCTGTGTATCTAAGGTCTGTTGAATACGATTGGCAACTTTGATAAACAAACTTTCCTGTTCTGCGATCTTGGCCAGTTGATCTGAACGCTGTTGCAGCTGTTGGAAATACTCTCCCTGCTGGATAGCGACGTTGAGCTGAGCGGCAATTTGCTTCACAAATTTAATTTCCGCCTCCTGCCATTCTCGAGAGCCACTGCATTGATGCGTATAGAATAGCCCCCAAAGTTCTTTACCTTTCAGCAAAGGGACGACCAAACTGGCTTGCGCTTGAAACTCAGAAAGAATGGCGATGAAGCACTCTTGCAGGTCAGCTTGGTGAATATCCGAAATAGCCCAGATTCGCCCCTGCCGATACTCCTCTTCAAAATTTTCGCTAAAGCAGTGGTCCGTGATCCTTACATCGAGCGCCGAAGCGCACCCAGGCGCTATATTCTCAACAATTGTCACGCCAGAGTTATAACCAGAGTCAGGGTCAAACTTATAGATGGCCACTCGGTCTGTCTGCAAGTAGCGACGAATTTCTCGGGTGGAAATTTCAAACGCACTCTGCAAATCCAGCGCCTGCCGAACTCGATCAACAATTCCAGTAATCAATCGCTCTTGCTTTGCGGTCTGGGCCAATTGCTCTGAGCGTTGTTGCAGTTGTTCGATGTATTCTCCCTGCTGGATGGCGATATTGAGGTGAACGGCAATTTGCTTGGCGAATTCAATTTCTGCCTCTTGCCATTCGCGAGGACCGCTGCACTGGTGGATGCAGAACAAGCCCCAAAGCTCATCCCCTTTGAGCAAAGGAACCACCAGGTCACCCCGCACCTGGAACTGGGCCAGGATTTCAATGTAGCAATCAGCCAACCCAGCCTCGTAAATGTCCGCAATGGCGCAAATCCTTCCCTTTTGATACTCCTCAGCCATGCGCTCGCTAAAGCAGTGGTCAGTAACCTTGATTTCTAGGGCCGAGGTATAACCCGGCTGGACACTCTCTGCAATTACTCTGCCGTCAGAGTAGCCAGGATCAAACTTGAATAGGGCCACCCGGTCTACATTCAAGAAACTGCGAATCTCCCCAGCCGTTGTCTTAAAGGCCGTCTGCAAATTTTGTGCTTGTCGAATCCGCTCAATCACTTTGCTAATCAGGCGTTCCTGTGTAGCAATTTGGGCAAGCTTCTGAGTTTTTGCCTGCAGCTGTGACGAGAGTTTGACTTGGGTCAAAGCCCCCTCAAAGCAGAGGCTAATCTGGACCAGCATGTTGATTTCAAACTGTTGCCAGAGGCGAGATTCAGCGGTTTGATAGGCGGTTAGCAGCCCCGACAACTTGCCGTCACTGAAAAGCGGCGCAGACACATAGGCTTTGATCTCAAAAGGTTCCCAGATTTCAACCGTATCCTTATCCAGCTGGTAAATATCATTGACGACCAGGGGTTCGTGGTTACGATACCGACTCACCTGTGTCATATCAATATGATCAGGCTCAAAGGGATAGTCCACCAGTGACAATGCGGCTGCCGCGCTCGATTCGGCCACATACTCACCCGTCCAGTCAGGATTAAAGCGATAGATTGACACCCAATCACACTTCAGCAGCTTCCGAATTTCTTGGCAGGTGATTTGGAATAGGGCATTCAAATTTCGAGATTGGCGGATCTCCTTAATCGCTCTGGACAGGACTTTTTTTTGTCTAGCCTCTCTCTTCAACTGTTCGCGGGCTTCCACCGGCTGCAAACTCAATCTCAGTTCAGTCACAATTTGGTAGAGTCGAACAGTGTCTGTGTCCAACCATTGCCGGGGTCCCTCACATTGCTGGACGACGAGCAAACCCCATACCTTGCCCTCTAACAAAACTGGCAGACTCAAGCTGGCTTGAACTTGGAACCGTTCCAGCAGTTGACGCTGGTAGGCGCTTAGGGAACTGTGGGCAACATCATAAAGGGCGACGTATGGCTGTTTCTGATAACCCAGCGATTTCTCAGCCCCAAAAACAATGGCTGGCAAGAGTTCTCCCAGACTAGGCGTATAGCCGTCCACCATTGATTCAGCCACTACTGCGCCCTGGTCCTCTGTCTGGAAGCGATAGAGCAAAACTCGGTCTGCTTCTAGATGCTGACGAACTTCAGTCACAGTGATTTGGAACAAGGCGTCAACGTTTTCGGCTTGGTGAATTCGGTTAGCAATGGTCAATAACCAATGCAAGTCAGAATCACCATCGAATTCAGCAAACGCCAGATCACCGTGGTTAGAATTCAATCGCGAGTGGATTGAGGATTGAGCGTTGAGTGTTGGGTTGAAATCAAATTTCTGCATGAGTCTCTCTTCCGTTCCTGTAACGATTGTTTTAGAAGGGCTGGAAGGGTCTACACCCTTGGCGAGGCTCTCCGACATCTCCTCCGGAATATCCCAGAGGTCGGA
>JAKSDM010001234.1 GCA_022360135.1 Pseudanabaenales cyanobacterium
ACCGAAACACCAGAGAAACCGGAGATCGGGCAATGGCGGGAATCGCATCATAATACCGGGCATCGATCAAATCCTGGATGGATAAGCGTCGGGCTAATACACTGGGGTGTTGCAACATCGCCACAACCTTCCCCATCTGAGTATAGTCTCGGCTGAAACGACAAATGGAGGTAATCGCCGCACTGGCTGTGGGGGGGTCTGTGTGATCGACAAATCTGCGAATGCGTTCCAGCGCAGGCTGGTAATTCAATGTTGTCAGGGTGTGAATAATCACCCGGTAGGTTTGTCCTGGCTTTTCTAGCAATTGAGCAATATTTTCCAGGATATCGGAGGTCTGGATCCCAATTTCACCGATCGCCCAAACCGCATTTTCCACCATATAGCAGTCTTCATCGCCCAGACAAGCGCTAATCACCGGCAGAGCTGACCTGGCTTGCAATCGTCCTAAGGTCTCCACCGCTTTCCGACGCACAATCCGGTTCTCCAGCGCTGGGTCGGTTTGCTGCACTGCCCGTATTAAAGCATTGATCGCTGGCTCCGTAGGGCAGTTCACCAAATGGGCGGCGGCTATATAACGCCAATCATCTTCGCCCATCTGATCGGGGGGCGTATCTAAAAAGGCGATCGCCTGCTCTTCTGTCAGATTGAAGAAACTAGAAAAGCGTTTATCCATACGTTAGTCTTCAGCAGTGAGCGGTCAGCTTTCAGCAAATAAACCTAGAAAATAAACCTAGCAAATAAACTTTAGGAATGAAGATTAATCAAAAATCAAAAATTCCTTCCAGTAAGGGATTTTCATTTTTAATTTTTAATTTTGTTATTCATTATCCTGAGCGGTTCACTGACAACCGAATAGCTTAAAACAAATAGCCTAAAAAAAATACAAGCCTGGAACTCACTTGCCATTACTTAACCTTAACAGGCAAAGCAAAGAGCTAAGAACCTCCAGGCTTGCACGGGTAGAACTACCCTGTTACGCAATCACAAGTCCGAGAATTAACTAGGACAGAGAGTTGATGGCATAGTCAAGCAGAGCATTGTACTCAGTCAGCGCCTGAGCAGACATGTCGCGAGGAGCGCAACCACGATTGCGAGCGAAGCTTAGAGCAGCCACATAGGGAGGGGTGGGCAGACCGAGAGCGCGATAAACTTCACGGCTACCTGCAATGCCCCACTCATCCAGAGGACCTGTGCCGCCGACAACCAAGCAATACTGGATCAAGCGCATGTAGTGCTTGATGTCGCGGGCGCACTTGGTTTTGAACGTGTCCGTAGAATTAGCTTCACCAGCATTGTTTAGATAGGAGTACTTCTTAATGCAGGCGTCATATGCTTCACGAGCCACGTTATCGATATTAGCAGCTAGCTTCTCAGCTGCTTCTAAACGAGCCGCAGAGCGCTGAATGGAACCCTGAACAGATTCCAGGTCAGAAGTGCTAGGAAAACGACCGGCTGCATCAGCAGCCGCGATAACAGTGGTAACAACGGATTTCATTTCTTAAATCTCCCAATAGTTTAGATGTTGATTGTTGTTCGTTTTTTCTGAGTCGACGGCTAGCTCAGAGCAGCAATCACGCGGTCAAAGTAGCTGGAAGCTTCAGCAACTAAGGTTGCGCAGCGATCTTGTACGACTGGGGATCCCATCTTACGTAGCTTGGTGCCCGCTAAAGCTTCACTGGGCTCATCCTTGATGTGAGCAGCTGCTTGCGCCTTCATGATCTGAACGGCGCGTACGGTTGAAGTGGTGGGTACGCCCAGAGCAGCGTAGGTTTCCTTCAGACCATTCAAGCAGCGATCATCTAGAACGGAAGCATCGCCAGCTAACAAAGCGTAAGCAACATAACGCAGAATGATTTCACCATCGCGCAAGCAAGCAGCCATACGACGGTTGGGATAGCAGTTACCACCTGCTTGGATCAAACCTTGGTTTTCGCAAATCATCCCAGCGATGGCGTCAGAAACCATGCAACTGGCGTTGCTAGCAATCGCGTTAACAGCGTCTAAACGACGGTTGCCACTAGCAACATAAGCTTTGAGGGCGCCCATGTCACTCACTACCTTGGTGCTGGCGTCGGCTGAAACTACAGCTCTAGAAAAAGCGTCAAGCATTTCGCTCTCCTTAAAAAAATGAGTGATCTGTAAAAACTTTTTGCTTGTCTATCGAACAAGACAGTTATGAACATAAAAGACCATGGCGACCTTCGTCTCAGTTATGAAAAACAAAGCAACAATCCTTAACAACAAAAAAATCATCCCCGTTCAGCCTCAAGACTGAACGGGGATAAGGGAATGTAATAAATAAATGATTGCGAGAAATAATGTTTGCCGGACACTAAGAGGAGCAAATTCGGAGAATACTCTACCGTCTATTGCTTTGGACTCTCGATGACGACCTAACTCAGTTTGAGCACATTCTTCCTAAGTAGATGCTTAACCATATTATCTTTGACCATTAATTGGCGTAGCACCTCCAATAGAAATTGCTGAGACTCTTCTGGGCTTAACCCTTTAACCTCTTCTTCGTAAAGCTTAAGCTTGAATTTTTGCTCCAAGCTCAGATCCATCGGGATATCCATAACTTTTCATCTCCGGTGTTTCGCAACATCAGTTTTGTCTAAGGGTCCCTTGGCTCAAGGTTAACAAAGATTACACCTGCTTGACAAGTGGATCATTCTAGACTTCCCAAAATAAAGCAACACCGCGCCATTCCATTAGAACACTAAGCATTGATCCGAAAAGTGTAGTTGCCCACTTTCGTCTGAAAGCAGCCTGAAACCCAGATAATGACTGGAATTTCCCAAGTTTCGCGAGGATTTAGAAAAGCAGTTGACCACTTTCCTGCCTATAGGCTTCGGAGCCCCAGTGAAAAACAGCGATCGCAGACTTTTTCAAAGGATCGACTCGACTTTTACAAAGGCAGCCGATGGTTGAGAGATAACGGTGAGATCTTTCAATCAAATTGCTCAGAACAATCAGCGACTGACTCCTGAACCGCCAATCTTCACAATCCCTTCAGAATGTTCACGAAGCAATAAGGGTTTCGGATGGATTCAGGGAAAATCTGATTGGGGGCTGGTTTGACCCTCAGAGCGCCGGACGATAATTTGGGGTCTTCAACATCAAAATGGATAGGGTTGCTCAACTTGCCGCCCTTCTCTTTCAGCAGGGGTTAGCGTAACAATGGAGATATCATTGCTTAGAGCCAGGTTTTGATCTATGGATGTCATGGAGTTTTTTCAATTGAGTACAGGCCGATGGCGATCGCAACGAACCACCCACCATCTTGCCTTCAAACTCTCTGAAACAGGTGAATCCGAGATTCAGGTTAAGGCGCTTGCGGCTGATCATCCCCAAGTGATTGAGATTTGCCAACTACATGAGGTTGATCCAGGCGCAGCGATTGGCGGCGCCTTCGTTTCCTGGCAAGGCGCCATGGAATGGGATAAAAAAGATGACAACCATGAAGGCTCAACGGTCTTTGTCTTGATCCCAGATGCGGCTCTGCCACGGCAAGGCATCCTCCTGCGAGAACGCGGCTATGCAGAAGATGTCCCAGTGTCGGGGCGCTATCACATGGATGATGGAGACGGTTTAGTGCTAACCACCGAATATGGCGTCATGAGCACTATTGAACGATTCTGGTTCGCCAGTCCTAGCTTCCGGCTGCGAACCAGCACCGTAAAACTACATGGGGGATTTACCACAGCCACCTTCTGCACCGAACTCCGACTGGCAGAAACCCCAGACATGGCCGCAAGTCGGGACTAAGGAGATTTCCAGAAAAGAATTTACCCTTTGTAGGGTGCTGTTAGCGAAGCGAAGGCGCCGTAGTGCTGGTACTTTTGTTCCTGGAAATCTCCTGAAGCTGATTCCTCAAAATTATCCCCCGATTCAGATACAACCTACAGTTGACCCTCCTAAATATGAGCCCGCTTGAAAATGCTTGCCAGTTCGTTAGACTCAATCTCAAGATCTTTGAGATTTATAGAACTTTTTATTACAGCACGTTATAAATTGTGAAAAAAGGCTGCTTAAGATTAATGACAGGGGGTTAGAGGAGCCAGATAATAGGCGGCTTTGGCAGCTTAGTTATCCCGAATGATCCTGTTCCCATAGGGGCTGCTGAACCACGGACAGCTTGCCCGGCTGGCGAGGACAAGTGTGTAATTGATGATAGAATGTTGCAAATTGTAACTTTATATCGCAATCAATATTCACAAAGTGCCAATGCCGCCGTATTCTAGAATTTTAAGAATCCCGAAGCGGATAGCAATCTTCAGACGACTAAAGAAAACGCTGGGTTAGGGGCTATGGGGGGTCACAATCGGTCTTCTTTTGAATTTTTTTCATGCTCTAACGCTGAATCCCATGGCATTCCATCAGCGGCAGCCGCCGTCAGATTTTGCTGACTCGATTGATGTCGGGTTCTTTCATGTGAATATCTTTATAGTTGAGGTAATTTAACTATGCCAATTCCACTACTGGAGTACCCGTCTTTATCTCAGAATTCTCGTGTCAAGGGGTTTGAGGGTCCCTATGACGGTCAGCCTATGGTTTACAACACCGAGAACCTGCTAACGGACTCCGACATGGATATGTTGATTATGGCGGCCTATCGCCAAATCTGTAATGAGCAACAGATGTTAGATAGCTATCGCCAACGGTTTCTGGAGTCTCAATTGAGGGCGGGTCAAATCTCCGTCAAAGACTTTATTCGGGGACTAGCGCTGTCCGACAACTTCCGTCGCCTCACCTACGACAGCAACAATAACTATCGGTTTGTGCAGATTTGCATCCAGCGAATTTTGGGTCGCGATGTATATGGTGATCGCGAGAAATATGCTTGGTCAATTGTATTGGCGACGAAAGGGCTGAAAGGCTTTATCGATGATTTGCTGAACACTGAAGAATATCTCAACCACTTTGGCGAAAATACGGTTCCTTATCAGCGCAAGCGGAAGTTACCCCATTGGGCTGAGGGCGAGGTGAGCTTTGAGCATATGGCTCGCTACGGCGCTGATTATCGCAATCGGCTTCCTCGCTCTAGTAGCTTTATTCAGTATAAGTACAACAAATTTGAACCCATTGACTGGAAAAAGTCTTGGCCTGGTCTGGTGGCTGTAGGGGGGGTTTTGGTTACGCTGATTCTGATTTGGCTGGCGGGTGCTTCCTTGTTGTAACTGAACCAAGATTAACCTCGCTAGAAATCAATGGAGAATGGAGCGATCGCATACCTGAGCGATCGCTTCTTTAAAGGTAATTAGGGATATACACGCTAACCAACTCTAGGAGAAGGCAGCTCTTGACTCCCCTGATTCTAGAGTTAAACCAACGGCTAAACTTTCTACACCCTATCCCCTACACCCTACCTAACCAAAGCTGTCAACGGCGTCACCCCGGTCAACGTCAACGTAAATTCGATCGTGCTGCCGCCGTCATCGCTCCACCCCGAAACCACCTGTTCGCTGTTCAGGATTGGATCGTTGTTATAGGTGGTGACAACGACGTAATAAGTGCTGGTGCGGGGCAGAGGGAAGTTACTAATGCGAGATTGGAGGCCATCCAAATCATCATTTTCCGCCATCAGCGCTCCCTGGCTGTCGAACAGAAAGAGTTGGGAGTCATCATCTTTGTAAAGGGAGCCTGGCAGCGTATGGGTCACATCTACGTCTAAGGTGACGCGATCGCCCAAACGCCCGACAAAACTAAAGACTTTGTAGTTGCTGCCAACGATCCCAGCGATGACAGCTGAACCATTGCTCGTATCGATCGGAATGGCTGGTGTTAGATAGGGCAAGGTCTGTTCTAAAGGCGTGGCGGGTCTAGGGGCGGTTACCGCTAGTTGAGGATCGGAGTGTTGATCAATAGTCGACCGATCCGCCGCAGGAGAATATCCAAAGATGCCTTGCTCGCCGGTTACAGACTCCACCGCTGTCGGCCAATCGAGGAAATTACTGGGGAGGGCTGGCGGCTCAGGCAGGATTCTAGCGATCGCCCTCTCGCAGTTAGGAAGATTACCAACAACAGCATCAGACTCGCTTAAATCCTGCAGCTGATATCGGAAACGAACCAAGTCTTCCCGATAAGCGGCTGAAATGTCTGGGGAGGCGATTAGGGGACTAATCACATCTAGAGCGTACGCCCACTCATTTAGACAAATCGCTAATTGCAATTCCGCTTGCAGCTGTTCAGCATCAACTGACTTTGCTTCTAAGGCTGAAACCCAACTTAATCCTGCTAAAACCAAAGCAGTCAGCACTCCCCTGGAAATTCCTGTTTGCAACATGGCGAGACCCGGAAACATCTGTTTCGATTCCTCTTTCCTACCCAAACAAATAATTTATCAGCTTAGATCTGCTTTAGATTTTCTGGATAAATGAATAGAAAAGACGAAAGGGTAAGGGTAGATGTTTTTTTCCTTGTCCTTTTCTGACTCCCTCTGATCACCATCCAAACATTTATCCTTGATGTCATCCTACGCGAATCTCAAGTTTTTGAACGGTTTTCAACAACATGAGACATATTAACCATAGCCAAAAAGTGCATAGGAAGTGGGCACATTATAGACAGAAGACGGCGTACAAGACGAAAATCTAATTGCTAATTTGTCCAGAAGCCCAATGCCAAAATTTTATCGGTATTTACTACAGCGTCAATTCCAGCTTGCTATAGGCTGCTTGAATGACCTGACATTTCCCCCATAGATGTCTTGAGTACGCTATTTGCGACAGATTGAGTGGGAGAAGATGAGCAAATAACTCTGAAGACTGCGACGTAATAGGGAACCTTCCATGAGTCAAGACGAGCCCGAACAGCTCAAACTAATGGTGGTCGATGACGAGCCAGACAACCTGGATCTGCTGTACCGTACATTTCGTCGGGAATTTCAAGTCTATAAAGCAGAGAATGGGTTTCAGGCGTTAGACATCCTGGAGCAGGCAGGGGAGATGGGAATTATCATCTCTGACCAACGCATGCCTAAGATGAATGGCACTGAGTTCCTGGGCCGAACAGTTGATCGATTCCCCGATACGATTCGGATTGTTCTAACGGGCTATACCGATGTAGAGGATTTGGTCGAGGCCATCAACTCAGGTCAGGTTTTCAAGTACATCACTAAACCCTGGACTCCAGATCAGTTAAGAAATGTTGTTCTGCAGGCAGCCGAAACTTACCAAGTGCTGAAGCAGCGCACGCGGGCTCTGAGCCGCGCCCTTCGTCGTGAATTGCTCTTCAATACGATCATGACGGCGATCCGAGGCTCCCTTGATTATCACAATATGTTAGGCACCATAGTGGCGACGTTGGGGCAAACTTTCGAAGCTCACTATGCTGCGCTTAAACCTTTTGAAACAATTACTGGAGCTGCTTCACTGCCATATCAACTGCGCAAAGATCGGTATGTCTACACCGCTGACCCAAATTCTTTAAACCTCAGCCCTCTGGCGTTAGACCAACTGAATTGCCTTGATGAAATGATTCAAGCGGTTGAGGTTCAGGAATTCCCGCAGGATGGACAAATCAAGCTGCAACAGTTGGAGGGTCAGAAAACCACCATCACGGTTCTAACAGTCCCCTTGAGCTATCAAAATCAAGGTCTAGCAGTTGTTTTCCTGTATCAAGCGGGCAATTCCCAAAGTTGGGCTAGGGAGACGATTGAACTGATTAGCAGCATTGTCGAGCAGATGGCTTTAGCCATTTCCCAAGCCAAACTGTATCAGCGCATTCAACTCCAGACTGAGCAGATGCAAGCTGAATTAGAGGTCGCTCGCCAGTTTCAAACCAATCTTTTACGCCAAAGCCTACCTGACATTGACGGCATCAGAATACAGGCTCAATGCCTCCCAGCCCGGCAAGTTGGGGGTGATTTCTTTGAGGTTTTCGCCCATCCCCAGGGAGATATTTGGTTAGCAGTTGGAGATGTTTCCGGCAAGGGTGTCCCGGCTGCTCTGTTTATGGTTAGCGCTATTTCTGTCCTGCGCCGTGAGCTTTCCCAAGAAGCTTCTCCAGAGCCTCATCTGGTGATGAGGAATCTAAATAGTGGTCTCTTGGATGATTTGGTGAACAATAACTGCTTCATCACAATGGTTTTGGCCCGTTACACTCCATCTACTCAGCAGTTGGTTTATGCGAATGCTGGCCACATATATCCCCTAGTTTGGTCCCATCGTCAGCTGGTCATCCAGCGAGATGAGAGCGAGTCGAACAACCCGGTTCAACCCATGTACCTACAGGTTCGCGGCGTTCCATTAGGAATATTGCCAACTTGGCAAGCCTCGGCGGGAGAGGTGACCCTCTCGTCGGGGGATGCGCTGCTGTTGACAAGTGATGGTATTACTGAAGCGACGATTGCTGGTCAAGATCAATGCAGTTCAGGGGTGATGCTCCAACAAGCAGGCCTTTGGCAATTATTGCTACAACAGCCCAATCCGTTGGATTTAGGCAACATCTTGGCTGCAGTTCAGGCCTTCAATACTAAACAGGAAGACGATCAAACGATTCTCTCGCTGGAGGTGCTGTAGGTCATGAGAACAGAACTGCATGTCCCCAGTGACCTCAAATTTCTAGCCGTTATTGAGCACTGGTTGCTAGAGTCCTTAAAAGCTGAAGTAGGAGACCACGTAGAATGGTCTAGTTTGGAGAATCGTCTGAGATTGGTTTTGGTGGAAGCCTACTCTAATGTGGTGCGCCATGCCCATAAGGATCGGCCTAACCTGCCAGTGTTAATTCGGCTAGAGGTTGACGATTATCACCTGTCTCTGGAGGTTTGGGATTATGGCAAGGGATTTGACCTAAGCACCTATTTAGCCCCTTCTCCAGGAGACTATCAGGAGGGCGGATATGGATGGCTCATCCTGAATCGCCTGATGGATAAGGTAGAGTATCAACTTAGAGTTCGAGGGGGACTCAATTGCCTGAGGATGCAGACAAAACTATCCATAATCAGTTGAATGGCACTGAAATAAGCGTTTATAAATCGCTAAAAGCCCTGATATTCCGTAGGGTGGGCATTGCCCACATGGCTTATTTCAGTGCCATTCCATGATGAGTTAGTTGAGTCGGGCTTAATCAATCCCCCCATAATGAGCCATGAAGTCGGTGCGGCCAGTTTGCTGATGGGATAGCCAAGCCCACATCTGGTCACCTTGAGAAAAGTGCCACCATTCGTTCGGATGACGACAGAATTCTGAGGCTTGCATGATGCGGTTAAGGAGCTGGCGATTGCAATCATATTGCTGCTCTCGAGGGTCGCTGCTATTACCAAAATGGGTGGGGAAAGAACGGTCGGAAAGCTCATCAATTGGTGAGCCCATATTCAATGGGGTTCCCGTATCATCGACCAAACTCACATCCACCGCCGCCCCAGTACTGTGCGGCGGCGGCCGCTTGGGATCAGAACTGGGCGCCGCCCAAAACTGATATACCTGCCGCCAAATCTCCTGCTGTTGCGCCTCAGTCAGTGTCTGGAGTGAACGGCCCATAGCACTCAACTGCTGATTGAAAGTGTACTCTACCATGAAGTGCTGTACCGCCACTGGACGAAACGCATCAAAGATTTG
>JAKSDM010000613.1 GCA_022360135.1 Pseudanabaenales cyanobacterium
CGGATTCTGCAAACGGAGATGATGATTGAAACCTTGGCCCACCGCGATATGGGTTCCCGTTTAGTCAGTTTTCTACTGATTCTTTGCCGCGACTTTGGGATTCCCAGTCAGGATGGGATTACGATCGACCTCAAGCTATCCCATCAGGCGATTGCAGAGGCTATTGGCTCGACTCGCGTTACGGTTACGCGTCTGTTAGGAGACTTGCGGCAAGAAGGAATGATTTCGATTCACAAAAAGAAAATTACGGTTCATGATCCTGTCAACCTTAGCCAGCAGTTTACCTGATTATCAGTAACTGTCATCAAGACCGTACAAACTTCAGTTAGGGACTCACCGGATGTTAATGACATGCACTAAAGTGTATCTGAACTGCATGTAACGGTCTGATGCAAGGGTATTTCCTAATTTTGGCGGTCTTAGTGCTGGGTGGGGTAATCGCTACGGTGGGCGATCGCATTGGCATGCGAGTTGGCAAAGCTCGCCTCACGCTCTTTAACCTGCGTCCCCGACAGACGGCGACAGTGGTCAGTATTATGACCGGAGGGGTGATTTCAGCCTCTACCCTGGCGCTGATGTTTGGAGTCAGTGATCAACTCCGGACAGGGCTATTCGAGCTGGAGACGATTCAATCCGATTTGGCGGAAGCTCGCTCAGATCTAAAGCAAGCTCAGCAGGCTAAGACTGACATCGAAATTGAGTTGCAGTTGGCGACCCAAGAGCAGGCTAAAGCAGAGGAACGACTCAATCAGATTAATCAATCCTTGCAAGTAGCAGTTGAGCGCCAAGAGAGTACAGAAGCTCAACTCAGTCAAACCCAAAATCAACTGGGGGTTGTTTCCCGGCAAGCTCAGCAATTGCGCTCAGAAATTCTGCGGTTGCAGTCGGAACGGCAGGCGCTGTTAGAACAGCAGAAAACCGTACGGGCGCAAATTGCCCAGCGCGATCTTGAGATCGCCCAGCGGGATCGCGATATCGCCCAGCGGGATCGCGATATTGCCCAGCGGGATGAGGCGATCGCGCAACGGCAGGCGCGATTGGATCGCCTAACAGAGGATGTGGACCGGCTGACAGAGGAATCTCAGGATTTACGCACTGGCAATGTCACCCTCAGACGGAATCAAGTCTTGGTCAATAAGTTGATTAGGGTAACGAGTTTTGAAAATGCGACTCAATTGGTTGAGCAACTGTTCCGAGAGGCGAATCGAGTCGCCCTGCAAAGAACCTTACTGGGCACAACCGCTGTAGATGAGCAAATCATTCGGATCAAGAAGTCCGAAGTGGAACAATTGATAAATCGCATCAGCGATGGTCAGGAATATGTCGTGCGAATTCTATCGACAGCTAACTATGTCGCCGGGGAACCTTGTGTCGTAGAGGGTCAGGAGCCCTGTATTGATGTTCGCTTGGACGCTGTCGTTAATCGCGTTATCTTCCAGACGGGGGAAATCATCGCCACCACCCCAGTGGAAGCAGCTCAATTAGCCAGCCAAAAGTTAGTAGAACGACTCAACCTGCTGATCGCCTCAACCCAGGTTAAGGCCCGTCGAGACGGCGTTGTTAATGTCGATGCCGTGCAAATTTCTGATGGCCAGAGAGAAACCTTGTTTCAGTTTCTCCAGCAAGTCCAAGCCTATGGTCGCTACCTGGACTTGCAGGCGA
Source organism: Pseudanabaenales cyanobacterium (assembly GCA_022360135.1). Lineage (GTDB taxonomy): Bacteria > Cyanobacteriota > Cyanobacteriia > Phormidesmidales > Phormidesmidaceae > JAKSDM01. Next base: position 1,663 of record JAKSDM010000613.1, read on the forward strand.
TCGCAACACAACCCATTCTGGCAATGGGTCCGATCCGGATTGAGTTGGTAGCCATAAAAAATGGTGAAGTTTTATTTCAGACAAATTCAGACCCCTCTTAGCTCTGGAAAGCCAGTCAGAGAGAGGGAAATAAGCCTGATTGTAGGCAATTATTAGCAGTGCGAAGGCGATTAAATTTTAATTAAGTCAAAAAAAATTTGCAGATATTTACCATCTTCCGACCTTATTCAGCCAACCTTAGGTTCAGTGTTTAAAATTGATTTTACTGGCTAGATTTTCTGATTTGGGTAGCCAAGATTGAAATCAATCTGGAAAAGGCTATTTATAGCTTTAAGGCAACTTGTTAATTTAAGGGCAATTGTTAAGCCCTAAGCCATTGTGGTTTATACCTTGCCAGAGTCGTTAAAGTCAGTTCAGTCGCTTTGGCTTGCTTTAGTTATTGAAAGTTCGCCGCCAGCTAACCCCCTTGCAAAGCCTTATTGTTGACTGGTGGTTGCCCCCACCATTGCCCCATTGCCAGTCTGCATCAATTCACCACGAACTTGGAGCAGTTCTATGAAGTTTGAAGATATTTATCAATTCTTTGAAGATCCACCGCCGATTTATCTGAACAAGGAATTGGCAGTGTGTTATGTACTCGCAGTTTTGATCGACTGTGACTCCTATGGGACAGAGCTGATCCAACTTCTAGGACGAGAATATCCTGACTATCGACTCTCTGATACCGTGCTCTACAGCGCCCTAAAATTTTTAGAAGATCAGAGTGCGATCGTCGGATACTGGAAAAAAGTCGAAGGACGGGGGCGTCCCCGACGGATGTATCGACTATGTCCAGAATATCAACTCCAAGCTAGAGAGCTAGGTGATTTGTGGCTGCAGTACATGCGAGGTAGGCGAACTGAGAATCCCTTAAAAAAAGGGCGGGTCCTGACCGCCTCAGTCATCCCCAGAGATTAGAAAGAAAGCAGCCAGAGGGAGGGCAAGAGTCAAACAGCAATGAATAATTATCGTTAAGCAGAGAAATTGATCATTGGCCATTGATCATTGATCATGGGTAGAGGGAATCTGAAATTTTGCTGACGACTTCTCTTTTAGGCCAATACGATTGTGATTAATACCATCCTCTCATCCACATTTTTGCTGACCTTCTTGTTATTTGTAGGGCTAATCTTTTTTATTCGCGCTTCAACCAAGGATCGAACTCAAACCCTTCAGCTTCTTTCTGATCAAGAGGAGGCTCGCCTACTAGAGCAATTACAACACTATTTTGAACAGAGGGCTTATCGCGTTACCGCCATAGACCCGGACAAAAATCAGATTACTCTGGCGGGGTTTGTTCGTCCTAGTGTTTTTTTGGCTGTCTTTTTATCATTACTGGCTGCCATCGGTATTTTCTGCATCGCCTTAGTGCTCTCTTTGCTGTTTCAAGAGCAAGCCCTTTTATGGGAAGGGTTAACGTTGTTGTGTCCCCTAGCAGGTATATTCTATTGGCGAAAATCGGGGAGAGAGGAGCAGGTTTCCCTTAAAATTGAACCCTTACCCAAGGCGACGATGACTCAGAAAAGCTTGTTAACTGTCATTGCCCACCGTGATGAGTTAGCTCATTTACAAAGTACTTTGTCTCTAAAGAAGCAAGAGGTGTAATCAGCTTGATTACACCTCCTATATTTCTTACATTCGAGCGATTTTATCTGATATTGTCATCTAATATTAACCAGCTCATTGAGCTTCGCCCGACCTAATGGCTCACTCTTTGTGAGTCGCCTTTCAGCCTGGTTCAACGATATTCTCACTAAAGACAACTAACTGGGCATTGTAGTCATGAATGAAGCACCAAATTGCTCCAATATGATTATCTAACTTTTTGGAGAAAGATAGACTTTTTCCAACGAGTCAAGAAAAATGCTTAACGGGGGCGACAATATGGCTACATGGAATTCGCGGTCTCCCAGCACCAGAACAGGAGAGTTCTTCAACAGCGAAAGTGTCACTTTCAACAAGTCTTTTTGGGTCTTTAGATCACTGTTTCCCATCTGGTTTAATACTTCCCAATATAGAAGTAATGCATGCGTACCCCAGACGAGAGTAATCATCAAGACGTTACGCCCTTTCCACTGGGTTCGGTCAATCGCAATCAACCAATAACCATACTTTTGATGTTTGCTTTTTTCAGATACCGACGCCGTTCTCGATTCAGTCGATATCCGGTTTGCGCAGTTCTTGATCGTTCTCCCCCATATTAGGTTCCGAAAGGGCAATCTCCTTTTCAATTTTCAGGACCTGGCGCAGCGATCGCCCAGCATACCCATAGCCGGGGTCTGTTAGTGTACACCTTAGTATTCGAGATTCATTAGTCAGGATAAAAGGAGCATGATAGACCCATTCAATATTCAAACTGGATTATACACGATAGGCGCAGTGTTGCTTATGAGTCAACCAGCGCCAGCAGACTTGGCGTTAACCGGTGATTTAAGGGTGGCAGTAGAAGGTCTGCCGAATCGTCAAGGGGGAGTATGTCTGAAGATTTTTTCCGGCAGGCAAGGATTTCCCAGTGAGAATATCAACGTGGTTGATCAAGCCTGTGTAGCGATTGACGCCATTCCACTGACTGTAACATTTAATGATTTGGCCTTTGGGAACTATGCCATCGCCCTTTACCACGATAGCAATGGGGATGGTCAATTTAATCGAGGCGCTTTCGGTATCCCCACCGAAGGATTTGGGTTTTCTAATAATCCCGCTATCCGTATGGGGCCAGCCGAATTTGAAGAGGCCATGTTTTTGTGGGCTGGCGCTAAAGCACCGATCACGATTCAGATCCAGTATTCTCCTTGGCAGCTTTAAGTCTTGTGATTTTGACGGTCTTGATCTCTGAGACTGCCGAGGTTGAAAGGGGTTAGCGGGCGCTCCCCAGCGAAAACTGACAAAGAAGACAACTTTGAAGGCAAATTTACGGCTCTTGTCCGGTTTTGGTGATCCAAAAATTGCCCCTGAGTTCGAAATAGACATCATTTTGCAGCCTTGTTGGGCCGTAGCTTTCGGTTAGCGCGATTGAATGAGGAGATAAATGCATACTGGTACAACAACCACGTCAATCACAACGTGGAAGACACTGAAGGGATTGCTGTGGAGGAAAAGGAAACGGTAGACCCCAAGCAATCCACCGATTGTGGGAAGAATCGATCCCCACCAAAGCGCGAACCGCGATCTTCCTATGAGGAAGACGCCGATCAGGAAATAGGCGATACCGAAAGAAGCAGCTGCGATGACGCGCCCCTCAGCTGGGTAGACGGCGAGCTGAACCACATGAGTGATTCCGGAGATGATGAGTAGCGCCCCGGCTAGTTTTCGCACTAAAAGAGTCCTCTTCAAACGTAGTGGCCTAACGACGCTATCACCTGCAATAGATAACTTCTGCATCATACCTGATCAACTTTCACAGGTAATTGAAGCATAGGGTGATCCAAAAATTGCTCTCTGAGCAGTCTCCCAAGAGTAACAACTAAACTAAAGATCTCTGTCGCAATGCCCAAAAAGGCTTGTCGGCCCAGCGGTTTTCACTGCGGTAGATGAAATCATGATGGCGACGATATGCAGCGCGGATTGCTTTTAACCGATCCACATAGGCGTCAACCGCACTCAAGTCACCTATAAGTGCGGCATGAACCGCCTTTCCGGCCGCCATCCCGGTGTATAGGGCATTGAAGATTCCCTGTGAAGAAATCGGGTCAAAAGTCAGCGCTGCATCTCCAGTGGCAATCCAGTGCGACCCTGCAACAGAATCTAAACAACCGCCCCCAGCTGCAATCAGCTGGGGCGAATCAATATAAGTCATCTGTCCTAGACCTTGACGAAGGTATTGGGTGTCTTCTAGATAAACGTCCCAAAAGTCTGGTTTGCGTCGGATCTGGGTCGCCTCTTTCGCATCAGTGTGAAAAATAATGACACGAATGTGATGCGGTAACCTGGCAGTGTACCACCATCCATTCGGAACAGCCTCGATGAATGTCCGAGTCTCGGTGTCATCATCGGCAGAAACCCCCCAACGATAACTCGCAAACAATGGCATGTCTCGTTGCCGTATGACTCTTTGGCTGCGGGCTAGGCTGGCAGCGCGACCAGTTGCATCAATCAACCAGCTTGAGTGAACCTCACACTCCTTGAGGCAAATACGCCAGGTAGGGTTCATCCAAGTTACGGCTTTAACTCGATTTCTCCACCAGACAGCGCCTGCCCGAAGCGCTGCCGACCGAAGTTCTTCGTCAAACTGAACTCTATCTAAATGCCAACCCAGGCCCCGGGGGTCACCGATGAAATCATGGCTGATCAGTTGGTCAGACCCCCAAGCTGAGACATTGCCATAACACGGTAAATGAGAACCTGACTCCACAGTGGCCAGCAAATCTAAACTCTGCAATATCTGCCGAGCCGCACCGGGTAAAGATTCACCGACCTTATGCGCATTGCTTTGAATCTCATCGATCAAGAGCACTCGCCGTCCAGCCTGCGCCAACACCAAAGCGGCTAAGGCGCCTGCTGGACCAGCGCCCGCCACTAATACATCCCACATAGTGATTAACTGAAGATGATCTGCTGAAATTCTTCGAGTTGCTCGATACTTTCCCAGCCTGCTTGTTGAAGATTCGCGGGAAGCGCTGACGGCTCCTCCAATCTCAAAGCGTCAAATTGGACTCGCAGCGCTTCAACCCGTTCAGCCGTGAGAGACTCGACAAATATCACGGGTGGAAAATCAGGATCGTTCTCAATCCCTGGGCGGGGTTCGATGATCCCCATTTTGCCAAACTCAGCAACCATTTGAAGCATCTGATCAGGCGCTGTTCCCTTCAAGGAACGGAGCCAATTAGCCCGGGTGTAATAGGCGGCTAGCCTTTGTTCTCGCGGCAAATCCTGGTTGATCACAATCTGATAATTCTCTTCGGTCAAAACCTGGTTGGGAACGCGGGCTGGCCAAAAAGTAGGGATGTAGGGATCATATTGCGGGTCGTAGCCTGATCGACAGAAGGCGGTATCTCCCTGCCAGGGAAGCGCCATCCACCGAGTCACATCTCCGGGGCCTTGAGACGAGAGCGGTCCTCCCGGTTGGAGAGCGATCTCCTGCGTTAGCGTCCTGCCATAATCAGATTCAGGTTCATTGTCAGGTCGGCGCCGTATGCGAAAAGGCGCTGTGTAGAGGGTACTGTGCCGCATTGGCCAAGTGACCTCACAGCCAGGGTGAAAAGCATCCGCTAAGCAAAAATGTAGGGCGGCTTGATCCAGCATGGCAGGCTGTTCTGCGAGCGATACTTGATTGAGATCGCTGGGTGATTCAAGATCTGGGGTCCAGTCATTGACAAAATTGCCATTGACCCAAAACTCCATGAGTTGCATCCGCACTCTGGATAAAGCCAAATTATTCCGGGGTGAGTCGGGGGGAGCGCTGCCAAAAGCATCCCCATAGATCCATGGCCAAGGGCTGCGATCGCTACATTCCGTATTCGCTGGACGAAAGATATTGAATATAACCCGCCGTAACTCATGATACGGATCATCCTGGGCTTTAGGTTGATGAGCCAGCTTAGCAATCAAGTGAGGATCGGTAAAATCCATCGGTCTGCCTCGCCCAAATAGTGTAGCGAATCCTTTATTGACCCACTGTAAATTTGACAGACGGGACAAAATGGGGAGGATATCCTGGGTGAAGGAAGCCTTTGTGGGCAGAGGCATCCAGCCACATTCTACGTAAGTGTCGACCAGTAAATCGTAGAGTGTACGCCAGCCAATAACATCCGGGGCATAGTTAGGCGGACCCACAAAAACCCAACTGGCCTCAACTGGAATGTCCCGCCCTGCAATCGTTACCTTGGCGGCGACAGGGCCATCAGAAATATCGTCGAACCAGCCATCAGCATTGTTAAAGCTATCAGGATTATCAGGATTATAAATAGGGGTTTCCTGGGGTGATCCAGAGTCGCCAAACCCGCCTAAGACTAATAGATGCCCGACGCTGTCTGTTCGTAACTCTCCCAAGGGCACAGTCACGCCCATAAACTCGCCGACATCAAATTGGTAGGCGGCGCCCGATGTACCTTTACCCTTAATTGTCCGTGGGCCAGGATCGATGGCTAAGATTTCTCGATCCGCTACGGTTGGATTGCGACGAGGAACAGAGAGATCTTGCGCTTCGGGAATATCAAAGGGGACTTGAAACTGATACCATTGGGCTTTGCGATTGGCGAGATGCACGGTCCATTCAACATCTGCATTGTTGCTGGTGAGTTCGCCAACGACTTCGCCAGCAGCGTTGTAGCCATAAATTCGGAATCGAGCGGCTTGACGTTTAATGGCTCCCTCCGCATCACGGGTATTGCCGTGAGTTGCCTGGATCACTTCCGGCCCAATGAAGAAGCCATCCTCTGCCTTACTATTCCCCACCCGGGCCACCCCAATTCCTGGATGGATGGCTGCGCGAACAATATAACTATCCTTGGCTGCTGGCCAAATAGTGCTGGGTCGAATTTCTTGGGGTTCTCCGATCGGTTCGCCATTAACATTGCGTCTAAGGGTGGCTGAAGCTTGATAGACAACCTTCCGAGCCTCTGCAATACTGCCGATGGGTTGATGAGTAATCAGGGTGCGCCACGGGTTAAACGAAAGAGTTTCACCGTATGCGGGTTGGCCGCGAGCGCTGATATCTTGAGCGGGAAGAATCAGTGTAGCGGCATGAATAGGGGGTGAAGCGGTTTCACTCCAGCGAACAGTGGCGCGATCGAGGGGCATTGTTTCGGGGTCAGATTGCAACTGGATTAAAAACTTCAATCTTGCTTCACCTTGTTGCAATCGTTGCCTGAGATCAGCATGTAAATAGTTGGGATCGTCGTAATCAGGATCAGATCCGGGCGGAACAATTTCTGGCTCTAATTTATACTTGCAAAAGTGATTTTCTCCAAAATGAAAGGGCATTGCACTCCATAGATCGGTTTCTAGAACAGAAGGGACAACCTTTTTCATTTCATCGAGAATCTCTTGGGTTCTAGGATGCGCTTCCAACCATTCCTTGCGTACCTCAGGACTGGTCAAAGTAGCCTTTGTAAAGGCGCACATTTCATAAGCATTATCGACAAAAAAGATATCTATATTTTGCAAGAGCAGGTCAATAGTGGGCGCATATTCATCCGGAGGAAGGATTTTTTCTCCTGGAACATCAAAAACTTTGATCCCAATGCCTACTGTACTTTCCAAGTCAGGGTCGCCATCAGGTAAATCACTCGAATAACGAACCCAAACTGGATAGGATTTGGTTTCACTAAATAGACCCACGCGTAAGTTTTTGGATAAATTAGAAACAACTTCTAATCGTCCGTGAACAACACCATGCAAACGTAAAAAAACTGGGCGACGGGCTGGACACTGACCTCGTTGGATTCGCCGCAGCTGCACCATCTGCACAAACATTTGTTCAAGGCAGGCAATTGGATTGGATTCGCAATCACAGCTGGGGACAGTATTGAACCTAACGGGACTTGGGGGTTGACGCATAATAGAACCTCATATCTTATGCAAGGATTGAGTAAGGATTGAGCTATCACTGCGGCCTAAGGGAAGGAGGTCGTCCTTCCCTACGTGGCTAAAAAACTGTACATGAGGATTCCAGTTCACACCGCTCCTCAACAATTTGATCCTGGTTACAGAGACCAAGTAACAACCAGATTTTATTGACTCAGCCTTCCAAATCCCCCGAACGCTTTCGAGTGGCGGACCTAACTACTTATTGATCAGTTTTTATCTGAATAATATGCTTCAGCCGGAGTGATCCAGACTCTATTTGGATAATCCCTCTAAGAGAGTGTTTGAAAAGGTATGATCGGTGCTGTTAGGGGCCCAACGATCGCCCCAACCCCCTTTAAAAAAAGGGAGAGATCGGCTCAAAGTCCTCCTTTTTAAGATGCTGTCGGCTAATTTTACACTTGGAAATATTTGCGCCGAAGTGGGGTTTTTTTGA
>JAKSDM010000150.1 GCA_022360135.1 Pseudanabaenales cyanobacterium
CGCCCTGGCTAGACCGATGGGCGCCGGTGATAACTGGGAAGTCGTAATTGAGTTTGACAGCGAGGGCTCTAATCTATTCGCCCAAATGACTCGCGATATAGCGGGTACAGGTCGTCCGATCGGGATCTTCCTTGACAATACGCTGATCAGTGCTCCCACTGTAGATGTTCGATATGCTGAGACTGGGATTACCGGAGGAGGCGCCTCCATTTCAGGTCGATTTAACGCCGAATCCGCCCGCGACCTGGAAATTCAGCTTCGAGGCGGCGCCCTGCCGCTCCCTGTAGAAGTGGTTGAGAACCGCACCGTTGGCGCGACTTTAGGACGGGATAGTATCCAGCGTAGCCTCTACGCCGCTATCGGCGGTTTGATCTTGGTGCTGATTTTTATGGTGGCGTACTATCGCCTGCCAGGAATGATAGCGGATTTAGCCTTGTTAGTTTATTCCTTATTAACGCTGGCGGCATTCAGTCTGTTTGGGGTTACCCTCACCCTGCCTGGAATTGCCGGGTTTATCTTGAGCATTGGTATGGCGGTTGACGCCAATGTGCTGATTTTTGAACGCACTCGTGAAGAACTGCGGTCGGGTAAAACGCTGTATCGATCGGTCGAGTCGGGATTTTACCGCGCCTTTTCTAGTATTTTAGACAGTAACGTCACCACCCTGATCGCCTGCGCCGCCCTCTTTTGGCTAGGGGCGGGATTGGTCAAAGGGTTCGCCCTGACCCTGGCCATTGGGGTGGTGATCAGCATGTTTACCGCATTGACCTGTAGCCGGACTCTGTTAATGTTTGTGTTGGGATTTCCCCGGTTCCGCAAGCCGGGTCTGTTTTGCCCTGGACTTTCTACGTCCAATAACTCCCAGGCTTCTGCAAGATCATGAAACTCAGCGTTATTCAACAGCGATCGCTTTGGTGGGCTATCTCGGGTGTTTTCATCCTTGCTGGCCTAACTGCGATGGTTATTTCCTGGCGTCAATTCCAGGCTCCCCTGCGGCCAGGCTTGGATTTTATTGGGGGAACGCGGTTGCAGTTAGAGCGGGATTGCAGTGATGCGGCTAACTGTCAAGATCCGATCGGCCTGGCCACGGTGCGGGGCGTTTTGGCTAAGCAAGGACTGGAAAACAGTAGTCTACAGATTCTGGGCGATAATCGGCAAGCGATTTCCATTCGCACCTCACCCCTGGATGTTGAGCAACGGGCGCAACTACAAACTGCTTTGGCAGAGGCGATTGGCCAGTTCGATCCGAAAGCCGTCCAAATTGATACCGTCGGCCCAGTGATTGGCAGACAGTTGTTTGCCTCCGGACTGCTGGCGCTGCTGGTGGCCTTTGCCGGAATTATCGTCTATCTCAGTTTGCGGTTTCAGCTTGACTACGCCCTATTTGCGATCGTGGCCTTGCTGCACGACGTATTGATCACGTTAGGCGTTTTTTCAGTTTTGGGCTTAGTTTTAGGGATAGAGGTCGGCAGTTTATTTGTGGTTGCTTTGCTGACGATTGTGGGGTTCTCTGTGAATGACACCGTCGTTATCTACGATCGCATTCGAGAAACTATCAAGTTAAATCCTCAGCGCCATATCAACGATATTGTTGATGACTCAGTTAATCAAACCTTAGCCCGCTCCATCAACACCACCCTGACCACGGTACTGACGCTGCTGGCAATTTTCCTGTTTGGCGGCGAAACGCTGAAATTTTTTGCGCTGGCATTGATTATTGGCTTCATTTGCGGCGCCTACTCCAGTATTTTCATTGCCAGTTCTTTGCTGGCCTTGTGGAGAGAGCGCTCTGGGCAGGCTGTGCTAGCAACTGCTCAGCCAGAGTCGGAGACCTTATCGGAGGAGGCTGACGAATCTGCCTAATTCATTGCATGAGTGGCGATCCCACCTTTGAGGAACAAATTGAAAGGCTGCGGCAGTGCATCCTCCGGACTTGGTGGAGGGTGGTCAGCGTCCTTTGGCTGACCATCGGATTACTCAGCATTTGGGGGCTACGCTTTGAAATTCAAACCTGGTTAGACTATTTTACCTGGACAGCCGTTCGCTATGGTCTAGCCTATAACCCCATTTATAGCTTCGGACTCGCCCTTTGCTTGGGGCTGACTATCTCCTTATTGATCAGCGAAAGCCGCCATATTCTATTTGGTCTTGCTAAGGCGGAACGGCGACGTCTGGAAAGACAGCTGCTTCATATTCTTCAACAAGGACCCAGTCATCCGTTTTGGAAATGGGTGGTTAGGGATTAAG
>JAKSDM010001450.1 GCA_022360135.1 Pseudanabaenales cyanobacterium
CATCGAGCAGAAGCAGTAGCTGTTTGCCTTCGAGCCATTGTTGCGTAATGTGCTCACGAATGTTGTACCGCTTTCTTATTTGGCTAACGACCCACCTATCGATTTTCTCGCCGTTCCAAGCCGATAGCTCCAGAGTCAGGGAATTGGAGAGTAAGCGGCTTCACAGGTTCGCTTTGTCAGATCTTGAGCTAGATGAAGCAACTCAGTTGTTTTTCCTGAACCGGGATCTCCCAGGATGAGAAGTCGACCCTGGATATCTAGGCGATCAAAAACCTCAATAATTTTTTGTGTGAGTTTTAATATCATTAGCCAAACGCATCTCATTTTCTTTTTTGAGAATTTGTAGAAGCTGATTTCGACTCGTTTTCAGTGTCTGTTCAGAAGGTTTTGCTCGTCTGAACAGGCTTTCAATGCCAAACAAGCTCAACGCACCAGACAAAGTATCAGCAAAACCTAAAATCCCCAAAATAGCAACGATTGCTAAAGACACAGGTATCCATAGCCAGTCAATCAGCGGATGCTCCCGGAATGTTTCAAGCAAGTCAACCCAATTCGGCTCCTCTGACTGAGCGATAAGGGTTAAGAAAAGCGTCATTGCAGACAATACAACCGTATTTAACATCCTTCCTGATGCTGCGATTGATTCTGTACTTCCTGTGCAGAGACATTATATATAACCTCCCTACAAGTAAGGCGATTTCCAGGAACAAAAATACCAGCACTGCGGTGCATTACGCTTCGCTAACAGCACCCTACAAAGGGTAAATTCTTTTCTGGAAATCTCCTAACCTATCGAGCTTATCCAAACAGCATTAGCTAAGGTTGACCTTTACGAGGAAATCATAGGGTTTGTACAACGTGCATCCATGTAAGCTGGCGAGACATCCTCTTCTCTTTAGACCAATAGCGCCTCCAGCTTCTTCATTAGCTCTTCAAATGCCGTTTTTTTCGCCGGATCCTCCCAAACTTTCGCTTTTTTAATTCGTCGGGAGACATTCTCAAATCGTCTCAAGAGAATCTGATCATTGGAACTTTGCTGCTGCTCAATTGTGAGAGATTTAATCCGCTCCCGAATTTGAGTCAGTGATAAATCATCTTTAACTGCGGCGCTTAGTAACTTTGTCCGAATAGAGTCGTTCTTAACCCGACCGATAGCTTGAGCCTTTGTATAAGCAAGTTTGCCCTCTCGAAGAGATGTTAACACTTCGTTGGGCAAGTTCAATAGGGGTAGACGATTTGCGGTGAATGACTCCCAAGACATGGAGAGTTGACGAAATACCTGTTCAACTCCATCATGTCCTATAACGTTATAGGATGCTTTGCCCTTTGCATTAGCCTGCATCCGATACAGTAAGGCGACGATGTCACTTCGGTCCTGTCCAAGTTGAAGCTCTAGGAGCTGTAGAATCCCTTCTGTTTCTTCAATAGGATTTAAATCTTCCCGATGTAGATTTTCAATCAGTGCAATTTGAAGCGCTTCTTTGTCATCCAGTTCACGAATTGAAACAGGAACATGTTCTAACCTCGCCTCAAGAGCAGCCCGATATCTACGTTCGCCCGCAACCAGTTCGTACCCCCCAGTTTCAAGCGGGCGTACTAGAATGGGTTCTAAAATGCCATGTTCTTTTACCGACTCGATAAGCTGAGTCATCTTCTCTGGAGCGAAGTAGCGACGGGGTTGCTTATTGGGCAACTGGATTTTTTCGATCAGGATTGTCTGCTCAGAGTTTCCATCATTATGCGTTTCCTCAATCGGAGAGGAGAGAAAAGCTTCAATTCCTTTCATCTTTGGAAAGGAATGACGTCGTTTAGTAGTCATACCAGTTGTTCTAGTCCTTTAGCAATTTCATCCAAGATGGCGACAGCTGGGTGTTTGGGATTATAGTCTGCAAGCGGTAAATGTTCTTTCGAGGCATCAGCAAATGCTGTTGAACGAGGAATGGGTGAATAGACTGTAGTAATTGCAGACATCTGCTGCCTGAGTGCTTCGAGAGTACTTTCGTCTTGAACGGTTCGAGCTGCGAAAATATTTGGGATAACACCTGCCAGCTTGAGTTCTTTATTGGCGTTTGCTCGCACTGTAGCCATACTGTCTAATAGCAGTTCAGTTCCTTTAAAGCTTTTATATTGAGTCTGAATGGGTACAAGCACATGAGTTGCAGCAACCAAAGTTAAGACACTTAGAATACCTAAACTGGGGGGAGAATCAATCAAAATGAAATCGTAATTATCAACAATCGGAGCAATCGCCTTCTTCAAGCGCAGCTCTCGCATAATTGCCGATACCAACTCCATCTCGGCGGCACTGAGATCGATATTGGCGGGGGCCATATCCATCTGATGAATATTCTTCAAGATTGGTAGGGATTCCTGACCGATGAGAGAATCATAGACAGTTACTTCTAGATCGCCGGGCTCTAGTCCCATAAAAACTGTCAGTGAGGCCTGAGGGTCCATATCAACCAAGAGAACCTTATGTCCTCTCCGACTGAGCTGGTAGCCAACATTCATAGTGATCGTTGTTTTGCCAACACCACCAGCTTGGTTGAATATCGTAAGGATTTTAGTCTTAGTCACTGTCAACTATTGAGGATTAGCTAATAATTTAGCAAATTCATATTGAGCTAAATCGTTATTTAAATTTTTTCCTGTCAGAAGCTGATTCATAACTTTAAGACAGAATATAGCTTTCGTCTTCGACTTTTGTGATGTTTGTGACCTATATTTTAGTCCTAGGTCCGATGATCAATCACATATGATTGTGTGATTGTACTTGTCGTAGCGCCTTAGAAAGGTTGGCCACCCCAAATATTTGAGATTTCTCAATATTTTAGTTGATTTGCAGCTTTTAGAACTGCTCTCAATACTGTTCAGCTAACTATAGCAATTCTCACTTATCTGGAGACGTTACATACTGTTTTTCTAAAAGTCAAATTATCGAGCTTGCCCGAGTGGGATTGGGACTGACCTTGACAAATAAGGGGTAGCTTCGTTGAAACATAATCATCCAGACCATGGCCTCAAATAATAGTATATTTGTACTAAATAATCTAGAGCTTCATTCTAGTTCCTACTGCAGATTGAACAGCGATTCGGCTTGGCGTTAAATCACAGATGATTAAGCAGACTCAGGTTTTGCGTTTTCTGGTTAGCTAAATGAAGCATCTCATATATCATTGACGCAATCAGTTATATACCCAGGTATATAACTGTGGCGTCTGTCGATGGGGACACCATCCGAATAAATCTCATGCCAACTCAAGTCGAACCGTCCTCAAACAGTATTTATGACTTTACTCCTACTGCCCTTGGCCAAAAAGGATATCAGTGGGCCAAGTTAGTTGGTGAGATTTTGACGCCTGCTTATATCGAGACCCTAACGGGGGCCTTAAAGGATTACTCCCCTCTGCCTGAATTAGTAACTTTGCAATTGTATGAGCAC
>JAKSDM010001753.1 GCA_022360135.1 Pseudanabaenales cyanobacterium
GAGATCGCTCATCGTGAGCCTGGGGCGATGGGGCGATGGCGATTGCGGTTGGCGTCTACCATCTCCTTTGAGAAATACCTCCAGTTTGAGTTTTTTCGGCAATGGTCTAATCTCAAGCAATACGCCAACGACCGGGGAATTCAAATCGTCGGTGATATGCCGATCTACGTAGCCCACGATAGCGTTGATGTTTGGGGCTTTCCCGCCAACTTTATGGTAGATGAGGAGACCCTAGAACCGGCTTTAATGGCGGGGGTTCCTCCCGACTATTTCAGTGAAACGGGACAGTTATGGGGCAATCCCATCTATAACTGGGATGAATTGAAAAAACGGGGATTCCGTTGGTGGTTACAGCGCTTGAAAACGCTACTGGACTATGTGGATTTGATTCGCATTGATCACTTCCGGGGATTTCAAGCTTACTGGGCGATTGAAGCGGGGGAAACTACCGCGATGATTGGCGAGTGGATAGAGGCTCCGGGTGAGGAGTTTTTCAAAACGGTTAGGCAGGAATTGGGAAGTCTCCCCATTCTGGCGGAGGATTTGGGTGTGATTACGCCGGAAGTAGAGGAACTGCGGGATAAATTTAACTTTCCGGGGATGAAGATTCTGCAATTTGCCTTTGGCTCCGATCGCCACAACCCTTACCTGCCCTTTAACTATCTGCCTAACTGTTTGGTCTACACTGGCACCCACGATAATGACACGACAATTGGCTGGTTTGAGAAGGCGTCGGACTATGAGCGAGGTCGCCTATTAACCTATCTCGGCTGCATTAGCCCTGAGGGTATCCATTGGGATATGATCCGTTTGGCTCTCAGCTCAGTAGCGAATCAGGCGATTATCCCGCTACAAGATATATTGGGACTGGGTAGCAAAGCCCGGATGAATTGTCCAGGAAAGCCGGATGGAAACTGGACCTGGCGATATCAGGCTGAAGATCTGCATCAAGAGAATCGCGATCGGCTGCGTAATTTAACCATGCTATACAGTCGCGCCCCGGCCCACTGGCAGTAAGCTAACGCCTAACAACTTAACACTGACTAAAAATTCATACTGATCTCGTCAGTTGGTAAGAATGTGATCTCAGCAACGTTTCCAGGTTCTCCTAGCTTTTCAGCTGCTTTATTGTTATAAAGAATTAAAACGCCCCCTGCATTTCCGGCTCGCATTGTCAGCTTTTTATCAGCGGTCCAGACCCGAGTATCGCCCTGCTGTAGGATTCCCTCAAACTCTTTTTGGCCATCAGCTATCACCCTCATCCAAGATTGTCCTGTGAGAATGACTTCAACCCGAATAGGCCGATTATTGTTTGGGGCTAATATTGATGTTTCAGGCAAGAGATAGTTATTCGGGTTTGAAGTCGGCTGAGGCGCGCCAGCGCCCTCAGACCCTACGGTAACCAGTGGGTCAATGGCGGGGATATTAGCAAATTCCGGAGTGGTGCGTTTAAGTACATAGGAGAGTCCTCCAACAGCGATCATCACGAGCAAAATATAGAGTGTGTAGAGGTGGAGCGGACGCAATTGGGCGGCTGGAGAGTCTTTCCAAGAAGATCTAGACCGCAGATTTAAATGGGTAAAAAACTGAATTGCCAAGGTTTCCCCATCAAGCCCTAGGATATCTGCATAACGCTTAATCAGACCACGC
>JAKSDM010000928.1 GCA_022360135.1 Pseudanabaenales cyanobacterium
AGCAAGATCAGCTCTTTTTCTCGAAGGACGACATCATTAGTCGTATTACTGAATTTCTGACCGATACGTTGGATGCGCCCACAGGGTTAGATGGCGAGGAAGTCTTAGCGGCCATTGAGAAGCAGCAAGGTATCTTAGTCGAACGAGCCACGGATACTTATTCGTTTTCTCATCTGACTCTGCAGGAATATCTCACCGCCTTGCATATCGTGGACCGCCAGTTAATCAATGAAGTGGCGGCTGATCATTTAACTGAAAACCGTTGGCGAGAAGTTTTCTTATTGCTGGCGGGCCTGATGGGGGGGCGAGTCGATCAGTTATGGCGCATTATTGATCAGCAAGCCCAGACGTACATCGCTCCCCACCTCAAGGCGTGTGATTTGTTAAAGTGGGCCGATGCGGTCATAGATACGACGTCTGAGACGATCAAGCCCATTGCTAAAAAAGCCACGGCGCTAGCGATCGCCATCAACAGCGCCATTACCATCAACAGCGCCATCGTCATTGCCAAAGGCATCGACGGCGCTATTGACAGCGCTGGCGACAGCGCCAGAACCATCGCCATCAACAGTGTCGGCGACAGCCCCATCGACAGCGCCAAGGCCATTGACAACGCCATTGATAGCGCCATCGCCATCGCCAAATCCCTCGCCAGAGCCATCTCCATTGCTAGAGCCAGAGCTATCGACATCGACAGCGCCAGAACCCTCGTCAGAGCCAAAGCCAGTGCAATTGCTATCGATATCGATATCGTCAGAGCCAAAGCCAGCATTAACGAATTGATCAATGCTCAGGTTTTCAAGCTTAAAAACTTGAGTATCGATCAATTATACGCTCAGCTAACCCAACTTCAACAGTCGATACCTGGAGAAGATGATTCTTCTGAGCAATGGCTTCAATGGGCCGATCAGCTTGAATCTGCTTGGCCAAACGCGCTAAATCTTACTAAGGAGGATCTTACTTTTTCAAAAGCAGAAGCAGAGGCGCTCCAGGATTATCTCTGCACCAACGAACTTCTGATTTGCTGCAAACAATCAGCCGTCCGGGTCTCCCGCAAGGCCTGGGAAGACCTGGAAGCGAGGCTGCTGACGTTGGGTTAAGCATTTCCAATCCGCCAAAATCATCCCCATCAATCAACAGCGCGAAAGCATAAACCAGAGCATTGTCATAGTCAGGCGATTGATTCCCCTGGTTAACAACACCATTTGGTTAAGGATCCCCCCAACTCTCCTTCAAAAGGTCTACCGTGTACACAGATCTCGAAACTGGTTGTGAAAGGTGTCTGGATCCCCCTAAATCCCCCTTAAAAAAGATGCTGCTGGCGAATTTAACATTTGGAAATATCGTCAATTTTGGGAGACATTCAAGGCCCCCCAGCCCCCAATTCTGGGGGAGCATGAACTCAAAGTCCCCCAGAATTGGGGGATTTAGGGGGCTTTCAGTCGTTCTCACAATCGCAAATTCCAGCGCTCCAGATGCTTTGATCCAGGCTCTGGGTACTCTATACCCTATGAATGGCCAGAAACCGCTATTCATCAATACTCCTCCT
>JAKSDM010001085.1 GCA_022360135.1 Pseudanabaenales cyanobacterium
CGGTGTTTACACGGCTATCGTGAACAGCGCCGTTTCGCCAAATAATCCTGGATTCCTACCGGATAATGGCGGCATTGGAGGATCAGCCATTTATGGCCCCCGCGGCGAGCTGATCAACGAAGCCAACTCCGTGCATGAGACTGCAGTAACGGCGACGATTCCGATCGCCGACTTTCGTAAGCGCCACTATCCACCCTTAGTGCATATGGAATTGTACCGTCCGGTCTTTGATCAGTACGTCAATCGCTATCCGCCCAATCTCTTTACATCCTATCAGCCGGAAAACACCGCCGACGCCTTTCGATATTTATCCGAAAAAGTGGTCTGGAAAGAAATGTAGAGATAGGGATGGGATTGTTTGGGTAGGGCAATAAGCGCTGATGAATCAGGCTGATGATGTCCAGGAGTTCCTCGTTTGCCCCAAGTTTGTCACTTTTTTGTGTTTAGCTTGAGTGGATAGAAAATCTAGCTCCATCTGTTACATCTTAACCCTGCGTACAGGGACTGCATTGGCAGAGCGCAAGATTTGCACACCAACTTTTTCGCATCGATCATCCGGTGATCTAGCATATGAGATATCTTGACAAAGTTTCCATGACTGTAGTTTTGGGTAGTGTGATGACCCTTACAGGAATACCCTCTGCGGCGGCTCTACCATTTGTCGAGAATAGGACTCCTCAAATCTCACAAACAACGCCTGGTTCATTGGAAAATGATGACAGCCAGAGTCTGACGCTACTCTCTCAAGAAGACTCTCAGAGCGCCCTTGAGGCATATACTCAAACCATCAACCAAGAGCCTAACAACTCAACACTATATTATAACCGAGGGGTTACTCAGAGTGAACTCGGCAATTATCAAGCCGCCGTTGAAGATTACACTCAGGCCATCCGCCTCAACCCTAACTATATGGCTGCTTACTACAATCGCGGCAATGCCCGTCATCAACTTGGCGACTATCAAGGCGCAGTTGATGATTACACTCAGGCCATTAGTCTAAATCCCAATTATTCAGTTATTTATAACAATCGGGGTTTGACCCAACTTCGCCTCGGCAATTATCAAGCCGCTGTGGAAGATTACACTCAAGCCATTAATCTTAATCCGAACGACGCTACGATTTACAGCAACCGAGGCGCCGCTCGTATTGAACTGGGAGACTCTCAAGGGGCTGTGGAAGATTATACCCAGGCTATTCGTATTAATCCCACCTATGCCCCTGCCTACTATAACCGGGGAGTGCTTTGGAGTCGCCTCGGAGATGGACAAGCGGGCATGAAGGATTTTCAGAAAGCCGCTGCATTGGCTCAGCAACAGGGGAATACCGCGCTTTACCAACAGGTGCAAGCAATCATGACAACCTTGTAAGAGAAAGGCGCCAAACCCGATTGTAATAAGAATCAGCGATTGCAGGGCTGAGTGGGTGTTCCTCTAAACCCGATGTCAGAGGTGGAGCGCTCGCTTCAGAATCTGGTTGCGTTCTGTGATAAAGCGCTGTGCAACACTGGTAGCCGACGCAAGTACGTCGAAGCTGTGAAATGCCCCTGGATATACATGCAGTTCGGTAGGAACACCTGACTGCAGTAAACGTTGGGCGTAATTGATGCTCTCATCCAGAAACAAGTCCGTTTCTCCCACACCGATATAGGTTGGCGGCAAGCCTATCAGGTCGGTTGCCCTAAATGCAGCGGCATATGGCGATACGTCTTCTCCTCCAGGCTCGCAACCCAAGTATGATCTCCAGCCAAACAGGTTGTTCTCCCGACTCCATACCGGCGTATCAGGCAGGGTCTCGCTGGCGGGAGCAATATTTTTGTCGTTGATCATAGGGTAGATTAGGAGCTGGAAAGCGACATCCACCTCAGCCCGATCGCGGGTCAAAAGCGCCAACCCAGCCGCCAGACCACCCCCTGCGCTGGTTCCACCAATGGCGATACGTGACTTCTCAACGCCGAGTTCGTCGGCATGGGTGGTCAGCCACTTGAGTGCAGCGTAGCAGTCCTCAATGGGGGCCGGAAAGGGATGCTCAGGCGCCAACCGATAGTCAACTGACAGGACGACACACTTCACATCATTGACGAGTTGCTTCAGCCGTAAATCGTCAGCCTCAACGTCGCCAAACACATAGCCGCCGCCATGAATCCAGAGCAGACCAGGAAGAGTGGACGGTCGATCGGTGGGTTGATAGATCCGAACAGTGACATCAGGGGCTTGATCTGGACCCGGCGCCAGCCGATTTTCTATCGTCACCCCCTCAACATCAGGTAATCGCCCCTTCATAAAGGTTACAATCTGATCCACCATTGCACGAGATGCTGGAATGCCGTTCAATTTAAACCCCCCGCCTGTGAGGGTGAGAAACTCCTGGAGCGGAGCCACCAGTTCGGGATCC
>JAKSDM010001692.1 GCA_022360135.1 Pseudanabaenales cyanobacterium
CAGCGGGTCTCAATACGTTTTTATTGGCGATCGCAGGATTGGCCCCTAAAAAACTGCTCACCCCGATGGGATATCTCCATGCCTGGGTGCTGGGGGTTTTGGTGTGGGGATGTTTAAGCGGGCCAGGGTATACCGTAGTTATGGTCTACTTCCTACTGGGGTCTGGGGCGACGCGCATCGGCATGGCTGAGAAAGAAGCGGCTGGCATTGCTGAAAAGCGTTCTGGGGTTCGGGGGCCAGAGAATGTATGGGGATCCGCCGCCGTTGGGACTCTATGTGCGCTTGGGGTGGGGGTATTGTCAGTACTGGGGAGCGAGCCTGAATCATCAAAGTGGATTGCTTTACTGACATTGGGCTATGTCGCTAGTTTCAGCACCAAGCTCTCAGATACCTGCGCTAGCGAGATCGGAAAAGCCTATGGTAAGCGAACATTTTTGATCACTAACTTTAAACCGGCGCCGCCCGGTACAGAAGGCGCCGTAAGCCTAGAGGGAACTCTGGCGGGGCTGATCGCATCAGCCGTGATTGCGCTAGTGGGCTGGGCAGTCGGTCTGATTAATGGGCTGGGGATCATTATCTGTTTGTTGGCGGCTTTCATCGCCACCAACCTGGAGAGCTTGATTGGCGCCACCCTTCAGAATAAGTTCACTTGGCTGACGAATGAATGGGTAAATGTGATTAATACCCTTATAGGCGCGATCGCAGCTATCCTGATGGGACTTGTCGCAATACCGTTCGGATAAGCCCGATAATTTGCTCATAGAAATTTACTCATAGAAGACGTTGTATGCAACGTCTCTACATATTTACTGGGGGACGTAACCTCAGAACCGATTGCTATAGCGCTCTTCCGCCCAAGGCTCTCCACGACGATGATAGCCATTGCGCTCCCAGAAACCCAACATTTCTTGATCCAGAAACTCTAAGCCGTTGATCCACTTGGCGCTCTTCCAGGCATAGAGGTGGGGGATCACTAAGCGCATGGGTCCCCCATGTTCAGCTGGCAGCGGTTCACCGAACAAGGTATGGGCAAAAAAATTCTCTGATCGAACGAAATCTTCCCTGGAAATATTGGTCGTGTAGCCGCCGTAACAGTGCTGCATGATATGGGTCGCCTTGGGGTCAACCTTAATGTGCGCCATGAAGTCCGTTACTTTCACCCCTGTCCACCGAACGTCAAGCTTTGACCAGGTTGTCACACAGTGAAAATCCGCCGTAAAGTCTGACTGGGACATGGCCATGAAGTCTTGATAGGTTAAAGACTTAGGCTCTGCTAAACCCCAAACTTTGAACGTCCACTCTTCAGGACTCACTTGAGGGGTTTCGCCATAGGTTAGCACCGGAAAGCCATTGGCTAGATGTTGACCTGGCGGGACCCGGTCCGCCAGGTCAGGACCCGGTTTTTTGAAGAATTTTCCCATGATTGCGAGGTAGACCATCTACACTCCTTAGGGAGCCGCAGTTAAATCACATCCCAACATCCCATCCACCCTCATGTACTGGGACTTTATTTTTACGCTAATCCCTTATTCGTCTTCCTCATCTTCATCCTCATCCGTGGGATAGACAAAGCTATTGGAGCGGTTGGTTAGTATGGATTTACCAAGAGACAGGGCTTTCTGAGCTTCGAGAGCAGCTTTCCGTTTCCAGTTCGCCCGACGCATGTTCCGCTTCGACTTAGAGGTTTTCTTCTTGGGAACCGCCATGGCCCTAATGCTTCAAAATTTTAGACAACCTTGTAATTATATCTCATTTTTCTTGGAAACAGATAGCTTTAGCTCAATATACGCTGATGTGCATCTAGTTTTCAGCTTGAGGAGATAGGCAGTAGACGAAAGGTAATCTCCCTGCCTACGGCCTACTCTCTACCTAAATGCTAATGCTGAATGCACAACTTAAGTGTATAAGCTTAAGTGTATAATAGTTTTCCTATTACTCATAAGTTAGGCGCTACCTGCGCTGGGGGTTGGGGTGTCGAGGGTTCTGGGGGTGGTGTTAAGACGCCTAACAGCGCCCTAGCATCGGGATAATACGTTGACCAGTACTGGGGTTCGGGGCGATTGCGCCATTGTTCACGGGGAACCTGGAGAGTCAAGATAGGAACAGAAATGCCTTGGTTCTCTCCCACAACTGTCAAGATTACTTCGGTAACTAACAAATCTGCATCGAAGCTACGTTGGGCGCCCGCTCTAGCTGTTATCTCAGCCCGACGAATTAAAGTCTCGTAGCTCTCCCCGAGCTGGCGGGTCAAGAAAAGACTCACCCGTGACGTATAAGCTTGGACCGCCTGAGGGGCGATCGCAGCCTGTCCTAGCCAAACACTGCTCGCCAACCCCAATATCGTAAGCAAACTGATGGGAGCGATCGCAGTCCGCCACAAGCCGCTCTCTAATTGATTCAAAATAGCGGAACATGGTCCAAGAAGCAGTCGTTTCATTATTCAAGTCACTCCTCAATCACCCAAATTTTGATGGGATTGAACAATACTCATCTAAAATTCTAGTTTCCTAAATAGTTTAGTTAAACAAGGCAGTCCAATCCACAGTATTCTGGGCTAAATTAGTTGTCTATATAGACTGTTTAGATTTTGCGTAGTGGATATCGAATGAGCCACTTAAATTTATACCTGG
>JAKSDM010000272.1 GCA_022360135.1 Pseudanabaenales cyanobacterium
GATTTTACTTTGTTCTATTTCAGACTGTTGTTGTCGATGAATAGATTCAACTTGGCCAATTAATTCTTGTAATGAATTACAGTCGATTCCAAATAGACGTTGAGTTTCTTGAGGATTCTGATCAATATAATCTGATATAAAACTCATGTTGGTAGAACACACAAAAGGTATTTTTCATCTCCACCTTATAACAGAATTTCTATTTTGGAGATGTCTATTCTTTAGAAGAATGCCATACCCGTTCAATCAGATTATAATTCAGATTATAATAAGGTTCAGTTGTAGAAACCCCAGCTTCCTTAATGCTAGAAGCAGGAGCTTCCTAGCAGCAAGTATTACCCTTTAGCTCTATCTATCATTAACTTCAATATCCGAAATTTTGTTGTCCTCGATATCCTGCTCAGTAAACTGTATCGGTGCAAACCGTATCGGTCGCAGTTGCGGCTCGATCGAGTAGAGCTGGGTTTGGTCGAGGAAATAGGGTGACTCGGGATTGCTGGATTGGGAGTAGGTAAGTAGGCCCTCTGCTATGGGTCCGTTGTCGGTAAAGTTCACTACATAAATCCAGCTTGAGCCAGAGTTGATATGGTAGCCGGCGCCCTCGGCGCTGAGCTGGCTGTTCTCCAGGGTGGGATAAGTATGTCGGGGAATTAAGGTGCGATTACTGCCCATATCCGGCCTGAAGACATTGAAGCCGCCTTCAGTATTGTTGGCCCCACCCCAAGGCAGTTTGACGCCAGTCGGGAAGCCTTCGACAGTGGAACGCTCCACAAATTGCACCTCCCCCAGCTCTGCATCTAGCTCAAGGCCAGCTTCTTCCACCTTAAGGATGGCATTGGCGAAGTGCTCCAAAGTCCGTTTGTTTTGCAGCAGAGTATTCGGCGTATTCAGGGGATCGCTGGCATTGAATGCATTGCTCCACTGTGGGTCATTACTGAATTGTTGGGCAAATTCTCTGAACAGGTGGGCTGCAGTACTATTTAGGTTCATGCAGCCATCCCAGTTAGAGAGCGCTGTACAGCCCGCGCTGATGTCCACCTTCCCCGCATCCACAGTGACAGAGGCGGCGCCGCGACAGTGAGTGAGCAGATCTTTGAGGACTTCCTCGCCCAGATAGTTGCGGTTGTTGAGCAGGGCGTCAACAACTTCAGCTAGGTTGAATTTGCCATCCGCTCCAGCGGAGTCCGTCAGCAGCCTTTGTCCCAGGCGGGAGCGTAATGACTGCTGTTCATCCACCCGGCCATACAAGCGTGAAACGCCAGTGATGGGGGTGTCCGGATTGGTTAGCCAAAAACTGTTATTGGAGTTTTGTACAAAGGTTGTATTCTCTAGTTTGGGCGCATCTTCATAGGGGACAGAAGTGTTGTAATCGTATTCACTGACCCCAGGCAGAATGTGAAAGCCCAACTCTTTCCGAGTGGCCTGGATGGCTGAATCAGTTTCCAGTGCAGTGGTAACTGCATCGGACAGATCGGGCACAGTAGAGTCATCGATATAAAAAGTATTCCCCTTCTTGTCTGCAGCCAGGGTGTTGACAAATATGACCCCATCAAAGTCGCGGAAGGCCTGCTTGAATTCATCCATCGTCTTCGCCAGGTTCATTGCCAGCCAATGGTCGACAATGTCAAAGTTCGTCTGATTGGCGTCTTTAATGGAATAAGCTTTGTTGTCATCCCAGGGAAGTAGCTCATCCGCCTCGATCATGGGGCCGAACTCACTATAGTAAACGGGTTTTTCATAGGACACTACGGTGTTGGGCGCCACCATCACATCGACAGTCAACACTTTCGACGTGATGGTTTGATGGGCGCCGTTGATGTAGGTCAGACCCGTGGTATCCGTTTCATCCAAATCCAGTTGATAAACGATAAACTGTTCGGCGGTTGAGACGGTATGCGTCCAGGCCACGTTTTCATTAAAGCCGATATTTACTATACCCGGCGCCGGGCACAGTGAGGCGCCGATAACATTGAGCACACCAGGAATAGTGGTGTGAAACTGCCAGAAACGCAGGGCGCCAGTATGGGGGAAGTGGGGGTTACCCAGAACCATTCCACCGCCGTTTTCGGTCAGCTCCTTACCTAGCCCCCAGCCGTTGGAGCCCAGCTCCAGCGGATTTTTTTGGAGAAGCTTGTTTTTGATGTCGTCCAGCTTAAATCTTTCTGGCGCTGCTTTACCCGATGCACTAGCAGAACTAGCTGTGACCATGGTGGGGGAGGGATCTACAGCTGCTGGCGCCGCCAGAAAGATGGGAGCCAAAAAGGATTCAACGCCAGCTAACAGGGCAAAGCCCAGGGAATAGGTAACCAGATCCACCGGAGTAATGGGTTTGACCCATGGCTGGTTGGCGCAACGCGGATCGATATTAGAAATACCCGTGTCCTGCAGATACTGATTGTAGCCCTTAGCATAGCCAGAAAACAAAGCGCGACTATTATCTGACATTAAAGGAAAGCCAGCTTCGGCCTGGGCTCGAATTTCCAGCGCCAGATAGGAGAAATCGGTGATCAGATTTTCCACATTGCCCTGGTCAGGATCAGAGCCAGGACCAAAGTAGCGTGACCGTTGGCTGTTGTATTTAACGATCTGGTCCGCTAGCAGACAGATATTGTCTTCGGCATAGGCATAGCCGACGCCAAAGCCGAGGCTTTCCAGGTTTTTAGCAGTGATGTGCGGGACGCCGTATTCGGTGCGCCGGATACGGGCAGTCAGTTGCCTATTCGGGGAAAAAGCGACCAATGAGGGCGATTCAACAGCGCCCCCATCACTACGACCGCCGCCTTTGCCCCAAATAGCCAAAAAAATTGCAAATGAAACACCGATAAGTGTTGCTGGGATTCGGTTGATTGCGTTCATGTTCAGTTACTGAATCTAGCAATAAACCCATTAATTTGATCACATAATAAACTCGCCTGTCTAGTTTGCTCGCATCTATTTCTAATAGATTGTAAACTCAAATCGTTTAGAGAAGCTAAACCATTGATTCCCATTGAGTTTTGAGCCCGCCACTTTAGATACGACACAGGATTCATTGGGTAATACGGGGTATTTAATAGAAATGGGTTGGTATGACAGTTTTCACCTGAAGGGTTACGTGTCCAATACCAAATTGGCTGTACAGCAGTCTGCCAGTCTGGTCTAGGAAAGCGTCACCGGGATAACCGCGAGGCATAACCAGATGAGCGGTGAGGGCGACTTCAACCGTACTGATAGGCCAAATGTGTAAGTTTTGGATGTGTACAACCCCGGGCAGTTCGCTCAAAAATCGTTGAATTTCGGCTGGTTCA
Organism: Pseudanabaenales cyanobacterium; assembly: GCA_022360135.1. Lineage (GTDB taxonomy): Bacteria > Cyanobacteriota > Cyanobacteriia > Phormidesmidales > Phormidesmidaceae > JAKSDM01. The sequence continues at coordinate 3,288 of JAKSDM010000272.1, forward strand.
ATTTGCTGCGGCACCCCATCCAGAGATAGCTTGAGAGATGCTATTAGGAGTTGTAAGGCGCTCACCGCCACCACCAATACAATGATTAAGCTCACCACAGGTTCGAACCAAAGCCAGCGTGTCGTTATCACCGCAATACCCGTCAAAACTACACCTAGAGAAATCAGGGCGTCTATAACCATATGGAGAATCACCACTCGGATATTCAAGTCTTGCTGATTTCCTGACATGAATAACAGAGCGGTGGCGATGTGAATCACGATGCCAACGCAGGCCACCCAAATAATCACACCGCCAGCACTAAGCGCAGGATTCTGAAAATAGCGGATGGCTTCCCAGACAATTTCTGCCATTGCCCCCAGTAAAATAATTGAGTTTAAAAGCGCCGCCAGAATAGAGGCCCGACGCAATCCATAGGTATAGCGTTTGGTGGCGGGACGCTGAGCCAAAAAAGCGGCCCCCCAAGCCAATAGGAGTCCCAGCACATCGCGTAAGTTATGTCCGCCATCGGCCAGGAGCGACAAAGAATGATTCTGGAAACCAACCCATTCCTCAACGATCACAAACCCGAAATTCAGGGTTACGCCAATTATGAAAATTAGGTTGTAACCAAAAGGCTTGGGCTGATTAGGGTGGAAGTGTTCATAACTATGTGGGATTGCCATCTCTGCCGAAAAGGGTTGTCCACTCTACCGAATGCTCTACTCTGACTGGATAGTAAGCTGACGTGCATTTAAGTTGCACGCCATACTCTCGCGAGATGATGGAACTCTCAATGTTTTCTCAAAAAAATTCGTATTGTTATGTTATACAAATCAATGTGATAAACTCGTGACAGGTTAGAGACCAATGGCATTAAGTATTGGCGGTATGTGATTCTAACCCCCAATGCTTTAGGTTGCTGATTTATCCACGCCCTCGCCTTTTCTTCTTTTGAAAGATTGAGCCTTGCTTTATAACCCTGACCATCTAATTCCCACAAATCCTTCAGAATGTTCGTGCACCAATAAGGGGTTCAGGCTGCTACTATTCTGATTTTGTGCTGGTTTGACGCTCAGGGCTCCAGAATCCTCTGGTCTTGTTCTAACCTAAGCAATGGCGTCAGCCCAATTCTTAGCCCAATCGAGGGTTTTGTGAACCTGCTCCAGGCTGCTGGCCTCACAGTAGAGACGCAAAACGGGTTCAGTGCCGCTGAATCGGATCAGTAACCAACTGTCGTCTTCAAGCTGGAACTTATACCCGTCTATCGTTAGGCAGTTCTTAACTGATCGACCCGCTACTTCTGTGGGAGGATTAGTTTTCAGGTGTTCTAATAGGTGCGATCGCACTTCCATACTAACCAACGGTAGGTCAATGCGATCATAGGCGGCGCTGAATCCGGCTTGCTCGGTCAACTGTTGATAAAGCGCACTGAGATCCAAACCGGACAGCACAACCGCCTCCAAGACATAGAGGGCTGAGAGCAGCGCATCCCGTTCCGGAATATGATGACCGTAACCCACCCCTCCCGATTCCTCGCCGCCGATCAGCACCTGACTCTCTAGCATGCGATCGGCAATGTATTTGTACCCAATCGGGGTTTCGAATAGCGGTAAACCGTGGCGTTGGGCAATTAAAGGAATTAGATTGGAACCGCTGATGGTTTTGACGATCTCTCCCTTCATGCCCCGCTTGACGGTGAGGTGATCAATTAAGATCGGGATCAAAAATTGGGTGCTGAGGAAATTGCCTTGGCCATCAACGGCGGCGACGCGATCGCTATCTCCATCAAACACTAGACCCACCCTTAGCCCTTCATTTCCAGCCTGTTTGTAGGCGTGGATTTGCTGGAAAAGATCAGGAATATACTTCGGCAACGGTTCCGGGGCGCCCCCGCCAAACAGCGGATCGGCATCCCCGTTGAGTTCTTGAATCGGGGCCGCCAGCAGCTTAGTCAATCCGCCCGCAGCTGCGCCATGCATAACATCAGCAAACACTGTCAGCTGACCGCTTGTAAGCGCCTGACGAATCGCTTCAATATTCACCTTAGACTTGAGCCCCTGACAATAGCTGGGCCAAGGATCAAACGTTTGCAGCGTCCCCGCTTGAGGGGATTGAGGCGGTGTTTGAGCCAGCATCGCCTCAATTTTCTGTGTCACCTCTGGGGCCACCGATCCGCCAAACGCCCCCTTTACCTTTAGACCCGAGTATATGGCTGGGTTATGGCTAGCCGTGATCACGATTGCGCCCAGGGCATTCTGCTGCTTAGCCGCCCAGCTAAAAGCAGGGGTTGGGGCGAAGGTTTCTGAAAGCAAGACGTCAAAACCAGCTGCGGTAACGGCTTCCGCAGCAGTCTGGGCAAATTCAGGAGAGAGGAAGCGGCGATCGTATCCGACAATGACCGTTCGACTGCCTGTGGTTTTTCCGTAGCATTGATTCAGGACATGGGCCGCAAGGCCAGCGACTTTAGCCACCCGTTCGAAGGTAAAGTCAGCGGCGATCACGCCACGCCAGCCATCGGTTCCAAACTTGATGGGTTTATTTGCAAATTGGGCAGGAGAGGGAGCGACCGTCATATTGGCATTTCAAAAGAAAAACTGCGAACATCCAAAGTTTAACTAGACAAACTTAGGCTTAGCCAGTTTTCAGCCCAAATCCATAGAGAATTCATTCTGTCTTCGAAAATCCTGCCTTTACTGAGGATTCCACTCCATAGCGAATTGCAATATAGCGGTTCTCATTTGCCTTGACTACGCCCTATACCCTACACCCTACACCCTGCCTAGCTTAGTATCGCTCCAACAGGATTTTCACCTCTTCAGTTAAATTTAACGCATGCATCGCCTCCCATTCGGCCTGACGCACAGCCAGATAGGTTTGGGCCAGGGGTTTTCCCAGGGCCTCAAGTAATTGTGAATCTTGACGTAGGTTTGTCAAAGCAGTGTGGAGATCCGTGGGTAAGGGGATAATCCCTTGGGCTGTCCGCTCAGGAGCGGACAGAAGGGCAGGATCGACGGCTACAGGGTCCCCCAGATTTAAGCAACGGCGGATACCTGCTAATCCTGCCGCAATTACACTCCCCAGCGCCAGGTAAGGATTGGCTGAGCCATCTACCGTCTTGAGTTCAATTTGGGTCGGGCTAGGCCATTCAGGATTGCTGGGAACCCTGACCGCTGCTTCTCGATTATCCCAGCCCCATGCCCGAAACGCCCCACTCCAGCAGTGGGGACGGATACGGCGGTAAGAGTTACAACTTGGGGTGGTGATCGCCATCAAGGCGGGGAGGTGTTCCAGAATCCCAGCCATGAAAGAACGAGCGATTGGGGATATTCCCCCCTTGCCGTCAGGTATCTGATTCTGTCCATCCCGCCAAAGGCTAAGGTGAAGATGGCAGCCGCTGCCAGCATGGCGCTCAAAAATTTTGGCCGCAAAGGAGGCTCGCAGATCGTGTTGCCGAGCGATCGCCCGGACTGTTTCCCGAAAGGCGATGTGCTGATCCGCCGCCTGCAAGGCATGAGTATAGCGCACCGTCATCTCCTGTTGTCCTGGCCCCGACTCAGGATAATATTGCTCAACTGGAATATTTTGAGCAATCAGGGCGGCTGCGATCGCATCAATCACCGCTCGTTGAATATCCATCGATAAGCTGGCGGCAAAAACGGTTTCATCGGCCGGTGCGATCGTGTCGCCCTCGACCTGCAATAAGTAAAACTCTGGTTCAAACGCCGCCATCACCTCGATACCCAACCCTGCTGCTGCTTGAATCATCCGCTTCAGAAACTGTCGAGAACACCAAGGCCAGGGCTCGCCATCCTTTACCATGTCCCCCAATACACGGGCATGGCTAGGCGCATAGGGCAACACCGTTAGGGTTGACCAATCCGGTATGAGCCAGACTTCCCCCACTGGCCCCAAGCCGCTCCCTGGCGCAACTGCATCGTACATGACCGGGATCGCCTGCTGGGCCGCCGAAAGACTGACGCCATACTTGATCTGTCGGGGCAATGCCCCAATGTGAATCGCCTTGCCTCGAATCACATTGGCATTGTCGCACCATAGCACTCGTACGAATTGGACCCCTTGCTTCTGGAGGGATTCAGTGATGGTGTTCTCCATAGATGTCGCTCCAAAGCAATAAGTGCATAGTCGCGATTCGATGCGCGTATAGGCTTTATTGCTCAGTAACGGCCATGCCGCCACGGCGCTGTCGGCTGTATTAACGATTTAATTACGCCACTTGACCTATTCCAATCAAGATCCGAGATCGCTAAACTATCGAATAACGGGAACTTTAATGAACTGATAGGGGCATCCATCAAGCCTGATCCATTTAGGTTTAAGGGTAGGGCTACTTTATTCTCGTACAGTTTTTCCTATTTGAATGTGAAGTGATTTGAATGTGAAAGTTTATGCAACGGCTAAAGACGCTCCTTGAGGCTGAGTCGTGCAGTTGGAAATACAAGTTTAGAGGAAAACAGAGTAATGATGTCTGATGTTGAGTTTGCCCTCTTCCTAATTTATTTCGCGATCGGGATTGTCACCACGGTTAGTGTTGATGCGCTAGCGATCGCCTTGATTGACGAAGACGCCTATGGGATTTCTGATCATGCTCCGTCTAGCGGCGACTGGGAAGCGTTGCTATGGAAGAGTTTATTGGTGGTGTTGTCTCCGGTCGCGCTAGCGGCCTTTATGGCAATGCACGTTGTTGGCTGGATGAGCAAAAGAATGAGAATGCCAAAAAAAATACCCATCACCCCGGTCATCATTGAGCCTGCGTTTTACGGCCGAAAATCCTTGTAGAGACTGGATTGTGGTTTATAACTTAGATTACCTCTATTACCTCGGCAATATAATTATATTGCCGAGGTAATAGGGCTCTTGGCCGTTTTTGGTGAAGCGAGGAAGATTTACAAAGGATGTAATTCTCAGAATACTAAACGAGCCTTTAAGGGCTTCAGCTTTCGATTTATGGATAGTCCCTGCAGAGTGGTGGAGTTATTAGAAGCATAGGGTTTGAGGGTTCAAAATGATGGTCCTGCAGTACCTAAAGCAACGATATTTTTGTGAAGATATAGTCAGCATATAGACACCTCAAACGTTATGCAGGGACCGCTGCTTTATGCATTGAATCTGCAACACTGGTTTTTATTCAAACAATTTATCTGTGAATTATTAGTTATGTTGACAGAGTCTCATGATGCATAAAGATGCAGCAAACAACATCGATTGGGAAAAATTGGCGCGAAACATCGGCTCAATTTGCAATGACTGCAGCGAGCATTCTGCCACTTCGCTTGCCTGCCAAGCTATTGAAATGATTATGGGGTTTGATGTATGGCGTTCTGCAGTTGATCATTACATATCCCACAAGCCTGGATACGAATTGGCGCGCTCAATTCTATGGCATATTCACCCTTTGTCTGGCATGGAACGCTGCTACGAACTCTACAATAATAGCGATGATATTGATACGCGACGTTCAGCAGTTGAACTGCTTCGCGTTGTTGCTGATGGGCGAGTATTGCCTTGGATTCCAAGATTTCTTACCGATTCCGATGACAGTATTCAGTTATGGGGGGCCGGAATTGTCGACCAACTCTTGTGGTCAAACCTCTTGGAATTTGATGAATGTGAAGATGTCCTGGAATTGATGGCTGAACACCCGAACGATCAAGTTCGTGAAAAATACTTCTCCATCCAGTCGTGCTTGGGGTTTGAGTAGTAACGGTACAGGAATGTACGCTAATCCCCCTACGTTTTTTGTACCAGGTGTCAAGAATTCGCTTCGGTTGCTTCGTGGGGTCGAGCAGCAGCGCTACATACAGTTTGTGCTTACCCACATCAATTCCCAGACAAAGCGGGGATATCTTTATTATCTGCCTGAGACTTTTCCAACTCTCTGGCCATGGGACATTATTCAATGGCAAATCCCTATCTCCCCAACCCCAATTGATGCAAAAGCTGAATTGGGATTATTCATTCAATGCATATTCTCTTTTGAATATCGCCACTCATGCATAAACGGCATCATCCTGATGCATCATGTGCAAATCCTCTATCATTTTGTAGCGAAATGCACAAAATAACCCATTCCCTTTCCGTAGTCTTAACCATCAGATTCATGTATTCGAATCTATGGCGTTAGTGGAAAGTTCAGTTTACGTCTGAACGTGCCTTTTTAGTCTAGATGGCGAATGCAAAGCAACCCCTTATCCCTTTGCATTCGCTTGTTTTTATTCCTTTTGTATTGGGTGGTTATTGGTTTTTGTCAGACTTTTGTCGGGTTGTTGAAACCTAAAAAATGGATCTGAAGTGAGATCAAACACACCTGATCGAGCAAGTTCTCAGAGGCGAGTTTAGAAAAGTTGAGCCCAGCTGAATCCTGATATTTTTGCGATCGCCTCTAGGTCCAACTGAAAATAACCCAAGGTAAACCTGTGACTAACTTAGTGGTGGATCAAAAGCCCAAACTGAATAAATTTGAAAAGTTTAAGGCTGAAAAAGATGGCTTATTGGTTAAAGATGAGTTAGAGAAATTTGCCAGTATTGGTTGGCAAGCGGTTGATGAAACCGATCTTAAGCAACGCCTCAAGTGGCTTGGCATCTTTTTTCGCCCAGTCACCCCGGGTAAATTTATGTTGCGGATGCGGACGCCCAACGGAGTTCTCTCTGGCCTCAAACTGCGAGTGCTTGCCGAAATTGTTCAGCGGTATGGCGATCAAGGCAGCGCTGACATCACCACCCGACAGAACATCCAGTTACGGGGAGTGCGGCTTGAGGATATTCCAGATATTTTTCGCCGCCTGCAAGAGACGGGGATGACATCGATGCAGTCTGGTATGGATAATGTGCGCAACATTACTGGCTCGCCAATTGCCGGAATCGACGCCGATGAATTGATTGACGCCCAAGGGCTAGTCCGCAAGGTGCAGGACATGATTACCGGCGGCGGTGAGGGAAATATCGCCTTTACTAATCTGCCCCGTAAGTTCAATATTGCGATCGAAGGCGGACGAGACAACTCTGTCCATGCCGAAATTAATGATATTGCCTTTGTTCCCGCTTATAAAGACAATCAGCTGGGTTTCAATGTTTTGGTCGGCGGCTTCTTTTCCGCTAAGCGTTGCGCCGCCGCCGTCCCCCTAAACGCTTGGGTTCCCCCCACCGATGATGTGGTGGATCTGTGTGAAGCCATCCTCACGGTGTATCGCGACCATGGGCTGCGGGCGAATCGTCAGAAGGCTCGCATGATGTGGCTGATCGATGAATGGGGAATGGATAAGTTTAGAACGGCGGTAGAAGCCCAGTTTGGTCGGGAGTTGCCAACGGCGGCCCCGAAAGATGAAATCGATTGGGACAAGCGCGATCACATCGGCGTTTACGCCCAGAAGCAGCCCGGTCTCAACTTTGTTGGCTTGCTTGTGCCTGTGGGTCGCCTGCAAGCTCCAGATATGTTCGATCTGGCCCGACTCGCAGAAGTCTACGGCAGCGGTGAAATCCGCCTCACAGTTGAACAAAACGCCATTATTCCCAACATTCCTGACTCTCGATTGGAGACACTCTTAAAAGAACCCTTACTCGAAAGGTTTACTATTAACCCCACCCCTTTAACCCGAGCCTTGGTGTCTTGTACAGGGGCTCAGTTCTGTAACTTTGCTTTAGTTGAGACCAAACAGCGAGCATTGGCTCTGGCCAGGGAGCTGGATGCTGAGCTAGAAACCCCCAGGCCGGTTCGCATCCACTGGACCGGTTGCCCTAATTCCTGTGGTCAACCTCAAGTGGCGGACATTGGTTTAATGGGCACTAAAACCCGCAAAGACGGCAAGACCGTTGAAGGGGTTGATATCTACATGGGGGGCAAGGTTGGTAAAGACGCCCAACTAGGCAGTTGCATCAAGAAGGGGATTCCCTGTGACGACCTCAAGTCAGTGTTGCGGGATTTACTGGTGGAGCATTTTGACGCCCAGCCGCTGTCTGAACCCCGAGTCAGTCTAAGGAGCCCAGAGCTGACTCGCGATCGCCCCCCTTATGGCCTAGCAGATCCCAATGGCAAGTCTGTCGGCGCCGCCCCGCCAACTGCGACGGTCACCGAAACGGCTGCAGTAACGCCCGTCACCCCCGTGGTTGCTCCACCGCCAGCGCCCGTCACCCCAGCCCAAGCAGCAGTGGTCTATTTTGCCAAAACTGGCAAAGAGGTGACCTGTGATGACACTCAGTCCATTTTGACCATTGCTGAAGCGGCTGGCGTTGAGTTCGACAGTAGCTGTCAGTCAGGCGCCTGTGGCACGTGCAAACATACGCTGCTAGCGGGAGAGGTTCGCTATGAAAGTGATCCAGACGGCCTTGAAGAGGGCGATCAGGAAGCTGGGTTGATTTTGACCTGTATTGCACATCCGGTTGGTCGAATCGTTGTGGATGGTTAAACATCAATTGAACTTTTAGCAGGAGACGTGACCTATGAAGGAGACCCTATCGCTCTTGATTAGAATGAACCAGCGCAGGGATTCATCTTGACCTGCATTGCTCACCCAGTTGGACAATTTGTAGTTGGTGTCTAACTGGCTCTAAGAGATGGTCAGCAATAGCCAGAAAGTTCAAGCTTTGGGTTGAAGACCTGGCTAGGAACTGATGATTTATGCCTCAATTGCATCTATCAGATGGAGCATTGCTTCATCACAAATGGTTATGCGCAAATTTTGAGCCCCCTGTGTTCAGACTTCCTTCATTTATTCAGGAGCGTGACAACTGATGCTTACGGAAATGTGGTCCTTTAAGGGCCGCTACAAAATACTCCATTTAACCTGGTTTGCGTTCTTTCTCTCGTTCGTGGTCTGGTTTAACCTGGCTCCTCTGGCGACAGCAATCAAAGAAGATTTTGGTTTGGAAGTCGGCCAGATTCGAACCATCGCCATTTGCAACGTGGCTTTGACTGTGCCGGCCCGAATTATTATCGGCATGTTGTTAGATAAGTATGGTCCCCGTCTCACCTACTCATTCCTTTTAATTTACGCCGCCATTCCCTGTATCGCCTTCGCGTCCGCTCAAAACTTCAGCCAACTGGTGGCTAGTCGGTTAGCCCTCAGTATTGTGGGTGCGGGTTTTGTGATTGGCATCCGGATGACGGCGGAGTGGTTTCCGCCTAAGGAAATTGGCTTAGCTGAGGGTATCTACGGGGGTTGGGGTAATTTTGGTTCAGCCTTCTCCGCTTTCACGCTGGTCGGTGTGGCGACGGCTCTGAGCTTTTTTCCAGGGGCTTTCCAAGTCGCTGGCGGACCGTTACTGAATTGGCGGATGGCGATCGCCGCCACAGGGGTGATCGCCGCGATTTACGGCGTCTTTTACTACTTCAACGTTCAAGACACCCCACCCGGCAAAGTCTATCAGCGTCCTCCCAGCGCCCGAGGCATGGAAGTCACCACAGTCCGAAGCTTCTGGCTCCTGATGCTGATGAACGTGCCGCTGACCGGCGTTTTGATGCTATTGGCCTGGCGATTGACTAAGGTGGGCTTCTTCAATGTGACCGCAATGTACATTGCTTGGGCTGGCTTGATTGGTCTTTATCTCTTCCAGTCCTACAACTGCTGGGCTGTGAATAAGGACCTGTTAGCAGGGCGCAAACGCTATCCGCCTGAGGACCGCTACAAATTTAAGCAGGTGGCCATTCTAGAGTTGACCTATATCGTTAACTTTGGTTCCGAACTGGCGGTGGTTTCCATGTTGCCAGCTTTCTTTGAGGGCACCTTTGGCCTGACCAAGGCAGCGGCGGGTATTTTGGCTGCTAGCTACGCCTTTATGAACCTGGTGGCTCGTCCAGGAGGCGGGCTGATCTCAGATCGGCTGGGTAGCCGCAAAGTAACCATGGGCGTCCTGACCCTTTGCATGGGCCTCGGCTATCTGGTCATGAGCAGTATTCCCTCGCTGCGGGATTCCCTTGGCCTCAGCGGCGGCTTGATGGTGGCGCTCGCCGTAATCCTGACCATGGCCTGCTCCTTCTTCGTACAGGCAGGGGAAGGCTCTACCTTTGCGATCGTACCTCTGGTGAAACGGCGGATTACTGGTCAGGTGGCGGGTAACGTCGGCGCTTACGGCAATGTCGGCGCGGTGCTCTATCTCACCCTCTTTAGCTTGTTGCCAGCTGGGGATATGGGCAACCGGATTTTCTTCCAAGTCCTGGGCATTGCAGCGCTGATTGTGGCCTTCCTATGCTTCTTTTTCCTGGAAGAACCCAAGGGCTCCTTTGCCGAGCATCACGAAGGCGAGCAAGTAGCCAAGCCGGCTGAAACCTTTGCCCGCTATTAGACGCCAGTAGGGAGTAGGCAGTAGGGAGTAGGCGAGGAAGGCAGTAAGCCTTGCGTGATCATGCCCAGTGGGTTTCCCCCCAAATCTCCTATTCCCTATCCTCCCCCACTTCGTTCATCGTTGATAATTCTCTTCGCTCTTCATTCATCCCTCTGCATCTTCCTCTCCTCAAGGAGTGAGCCATGAGTGAACCTACCAAAACGCTTTGTCCCTATTGCGGTGTCGGGTGTGGTCTTGAAGTTATGCCTCCGGCTCGCCCCGGTCGACCAGTCAATCGAGACGCTCAAGGCAATCCAGTCTGGCAAGCGCGGGGCGATCGCCGCCATCCTTCTAGCCTGGGGCAGGTATGTGTCAAGGGCGCCACCATCGGAGAGTCTCTTGACAAAAGTCGGCTTAAGCATCCTATGGTGCGAGATTCTCTAGATCAACCCTTTCGTCGGGCCAGCTGGGATGAGGCCCTGCAGAGAGTTGCTGATCGAATTCAAACCGTTCTCTCTACCCAAGGACCTGACGCCCTTTGCATGTATGGCTCGGGTCAGTTCCAAACCGAGGATTACTACATCGCTCAAAAATTGCTCAAGGGTTGCCTGGGGACTAATAATTTTGACGCCAATTCTCGCCTTTGTATGTCTTCAGCGGTGGCGGGCTATATCCAGAGTTTTGGTTCAGATGGCCCTTCCTGTTGCTACGAAGACTTAGAGCTGACGGATTGCGCCTTCCTGATTGGCGCCAATGCTGCTGAGTGCCACCCAATTGTTTTCAATCGCCTACAGAAACACCACAAAAAGAATAAGAATACTGTCAAACTGATTGTAGTCGACCCTCGCCGCACCAAAACCGCGAAGGCTGCTGACTTGCATCTGGCCATCCGACCCGGCGCCGATATTGTGCTACTCAATGGCATTGCTCATCTGCTGCTGCGCCAGGGGCGAATCGACGCTGCTTTTATCGATGAATGCACCGCTGGCTTTGCAGCCTATGCCGCAGTGGTGAGCCAATATCCGCCTGAGTTAGTGGCGCGGGAATGCGGCATTCGGGTAGAGGATTTGGAAACCGCGGCTCGCTACTGGGGGGAGTCGAAACGAGTTCTCTCCCTTTGGTCGATGGGGGTTAACCAGTCTACCGAAGGAACTGCTAAGGTTCGCACTATCATCAACCTACACTTAATGACTGGCAACCTTGGTAAACCTGGAGCCGGCCCTTTCTCCCTAACGGGACAACCCAACGCCATGGGCGGTCGGGAAGCTGGCGGATTATCCCACATTCTGCCCGGTTACCGGATGGTGAAAAATCCTCAGCATCGCCAGGAAGTTGAGCAACTGTGGGGGATCCCCGCTGGATCGATCTCCCCCGATCCGGGTCTAGCAGCCTGGGACATGATGCTGGGTTTGGAGAATGGCTCGGTTGATTTTCTGTGGGTGGCCGCTACCAATCCAGCGGTCAGTATGCCTGACATTGAGCGCACTAAAGCCGCTCTGCGACAGTCGCCCTTCACCGTCTACCAGGATGCTTACTACCCCACCGAAACCGCTGACTATGCGCATGTCCTGCTGCCCGCCGCCCAGTGGGGTGAGAAGACTGGCGCCATGACTAACTCAGAACGAGTAGTCACCTTGTGCCCCGCCTTCCGCGATCCGCCCGGAGAGGCTAGAGCAGATTGGTGGATTTTTGCTGAGGTGGGGCGGCGACTGGGTTTTACCAAACAGTTTGAGTTTGCCAACTCCGCCGCCGTCTATGATGAATTTGTTCAGCTAACCCGAGATCGGCTCTGTGACGTGACCGGACTCAGCCATGCCCGGCTGGCGGCCACAGGGCCGATCCAATGGCCCTGCCCTGAGGCGGAAACAGAAGCAACCTCAGCCAACAAATATAACAAGCGGCTCTACACCAACCTACAATTTGCAACCGCTAACGGGCGCGCCAATTTCGCCGCTTTTCACGCCAAGGGATTGGCTGAGCCTCCCGACCCAACCTATCCCTTTGTGCTGACTACTGGCAGACTCTACGGCCATTGGCACACCCAAACTCGCACGGGTCGGATCGACAAAATCCGTAGCCTACACCCCAATCCCTTCCTGGAAGTGAATCCTCGGGACGCCCAAAAGCTGGAAATTCAATCGGGTGAATGGATTGAGGTGCGATCGCGACGGGGATTTGTCCGACTACCCGCTTTAGTCACCCAAAACATTGCCCGGGGGACTGTATTCATGCCCATGCACTGGGGCGCCCTATGGGCGGACCAGGCAGAGGTCAACGCCCTCACCCATCCGGAAGCTTGCCCGATCTCCTTAGAACCAGAGCTGAAAGCCTGCGCCGTCCAAATTATACCTCTGACTGTCCAGCATCCAGAGGTGGGTGAGATTTCCCCCCAAGTAGCTTCGAAAACTTTACGTCAACCTACAGAATCGACTATCCTCACAGCATTACCACCAGGTTAAATCGGGATAAGGTGTCATGAATTGGCGAAAACCTCTGACCAGAAGATTAAGAAGCACCATGCGGGATGAAAACTTTTTGGCTTGGCTTGGGAGCGTTGAAAGCCTGGTCTCTAAGACCCTATCCATTGCCATGGTGACAGTTATTCTGGTGACCGTGGTTGATTTGGGTATTTTCCTCATCCGGGTCATGTTTTCATCCCCTTACGACGGCTTCTTGAAGACCTCCTTGAAGGAGGTATTCGGTTTGTTCCTCAGTGTCTTGATCGCCCTGGAAATCCTAGAAAACATTACTGCCTATTTGAAGAAACATGTGGTGCAGGTAGAATTGGTGATTGTCACCTCCCTAATCGCTGTGGCCCGCAAAATCATTATCTTGGACCTCCAGAGTGTCGATGGCGTCAGTTTGGTTGGACTGGCGATCGCCATCCTCTCCCTATCCGTCAGCTATTGGATTATTCGGAATATTCATCAGTAGGGAGTAGGGGTAAACGGTAGACCGTAGACAAGGGATGCGACGGCTTCCCAATACAGATGCTGCTGGCGAATTATTTCGTAACATCGTGAGAATGGCTGAAGGCCCCCTAAATCCCCCAATTCTGGGGGACTTTGAGTTCATGCTCCCCCAAAGTTGGGGGCTGGGGGGCCGCAAAAAACCCCCGCCGCCTTGCCAATATTTCCAAGTATTAAATTAGCCAGCAGCATCAATACAGAGTGGCTTTCTGATTCCCTGCCCACCGTCTCCTCTCTACTCCCTACCCAATCCCCCTATCCACAACTCAATAATAGAGCGGTTCTCAATTGCATTGACTACACCCTACACCCTACACCCTACACCCCATACCCCGTCCTCATGAGATGTATTCAACCCAAGTGAGAATTGCTATAGTTAATCACCAATCCTGTTTACACTACATCGCTAGTAACTCATCTAAGGCATTTAAGGCCTCA
>JAKSDM010000101.1 GCA_022360135.1 Pseudanabaenales cyanobacterium
AAGGGGTTACAGATTACGAAAAGCGACGGACATTGGCAAGACCTGATCGATGATGTCGGCGCCGATTATCACCAGATCTCCCTAGAGTTGCGTATCTCAGATTCTCAGGAGTGGGGCTCTATTCAAGTGGGGCAAAGTCTACAAGACTTTGAAAAGTATGTCGCTAATTTGACATGGATGATGCTGATAGGGACACCAGGTGTGATCATCATCCTGGCGATCGCCAGTTGGTATCTGGCGGGACAAGCGATGCAGCCGATTTATCAATCCTATCGACAAATCCAACAATTTACAGCCGATGCGGCCCATGAGTTGAGGACGCCTTTGTCGGCGATTCGAGCAACGGTCGAATCAATGTTAATGAGCCCAACAACCCTGAATGAACTCGAGGTGCGAGGCAACCTGCGAACGATCAGGCGACAAGATCTACAACTTTCTCAGTTGGTTGCTGATTTACTCATGCTGTGCCGCATGGATCAGCAACTAAACCTATTTCCCCAGCTTCCCATTGAAGGCGATCAGGTTTCTCTGAAAGATTTAGCGCAGGCGGTTACCGAAGAGTTCGCCGCTCTAGCCCTGGCCTCAGAACTGCAGCTGAGCACCCAACTCTGGGAGTTTGGCCCGTTGAAAGTGACTGGCGATTATGGCCAACTGCACCGCTTGATTTCCAATCTAGTGGCCAACGCCCTGCGCTATACGCCAGCCAAGGGACAGGTGGCGATAATCCTAGAACGTCGCTCCGATTACGCCCTCGTTCACGTCCAAGATACGGGTATTGGGATTTCGGCTCAGGAGCAGACTCGGATTTTTGACCGCTTCTACCGGGTGAAAAGCAATCGGGCTCGCCAGGTTGATGGCTCTGGGTTAGGGTTGCCCATTGCGCAAGCGATCGCCCAAGCCCACCGAGGCAAGATCCAGGTGCAAAGCGAATTGGGAAAAGGGAGTACGTTCACAGTTTGGCTACCGATAACGAATTAAGGGGACAGAGGCATGCTTCAGATAGTTGATTCTGATCAATCTGTCAATGCTTAAGTCCTATTTTCATTCTGATTTCATTTTGAGATGGCATAGTAGATATTAAGCTGATTAGAGAACACTAGCTTGTTGCAGACCTTGACATTGCCTGTTGCATCTTCTGTTTTACTTAAGCATTAGCCAGTCCAGCAGCATACCGAGTTAACTGGCTGAAAGATTTACCACAAAACAATTTCAGCTGTTTTGTAACGACTCTCTGAATTGTGAAGCGCTGCAATAGAAGCGACAAAATTGCATAACTCATCAGAGTAGAGCAACTGTGCAAAATTTCCCATGTGGTGGTGTGAATGAATCCTTTCGGTTTCTCGTGGCGCAAAGCCTTAGGCGCTAAAGACACTAGGGGCGTCTGAAACATAACGCTTTAGAAGGAGAATGCTAATGTATTCATTTGTCTCAGTCATCATTCCAGTGTTCAACGATAGTGAGCGGTTGAAGTTCTGTCTAAACGCTCTAGAGCGACAAACATACCCCAAAGATCAGTATGAAGTTCTGGTGGTTGACAATGGCTCCACCGAGAATGTGAGAAGCGCCATTAATCACTTTCAGCATGCCTCTACTTTCTATGAAAGTCGTTGAGGTTCTTATGCTGCGCGGAATAAGGGAATTGCAGCAGCTAGAGGTGAAATTCTAGCGTTTACTGATGCCGATTGTATTCCTGCCGAAAACTGGCTGCAAGCCGGAATCAATCGGCTGCTATCTGCTCCCAATTGTGGCTTGGTTGCAGGCCGAATAAAGTTCTTTTTTAAGAACCCTGGTCGGCTTACGGCAGTCGAAGTTTTTGATCAGATGAATAATCTTCAGCAACAAAAGTATGTTGAAGAGTATCATTATGGCGCTACGGCGAATCTGTTTACCTTTAAGAAGATTTTTGAGGATGTCGGATATTTTATCCCCCAGCTGAAGTCTGGCGGAGATGCCGAGTGGGGTTCCCAGGTGTTTGCCAAGGGGTATTCACTGATCTATGCAGATGATAGCTGGGTGGCCCATCCCACCCGACATTCATTATCACAGCTAGCCAAGAAAATAATTCGACAAACCGGGGGCTCTTACGATAGGAGCCAGTTAAATCGAACCAGATTGGGTCAGCTATTGAGGCGCTTGTATGAGTTAAAACCGCCACTAAGATCCGCCTTTCGTAAAGCCTTCCTTGAGAGCGCACTGAAGAACAATACACAAAGAATTCAACTGTTCTTCGTTATTTTATTTGCTCATTACGTAAAACGAATTGAAGAAATTCGACTCTTACTTGGCGGTCAATCCAAAGGGTGATTGACCAACGCCTGAATCGCTATAGCCTAGGGTTTAGGCGATCGCACCCTGGACAGCAATGGATCCAAGCTGAAACTCAATGCCTCGTTGCTGCGACATAATGCCTTGTGCTCAAAAAATTAGGGCGGCGCTCTTCTACACATACCGTGATGCTGCTGGCGAATTATTTCATAACATTAGGAATAAATTCCCGCTTGAAGTTGACAGCCTTTTTTTGAATTTTGAATTTTGAATTGCCCTTATGAGCAAGGGGCGACGGTGAGTTGTATTGGGGCATATGTGGAGCGGTGGCGGCGGTGGGTGAGGCGTGGGGTTGGGGGGTTGGGGGTAGCGGGTGTGGGTTTGGGTGAGATTATGAGGATGGCGTGTAGCCCTTTGCCTGTAAGCGTTTTGGTGAGTTACGGCGGAGCCTATCGCACCCTACAAGATCTGCGATCGCACTATCCCCTCCGTAATCTATGGTGGCGGTGGTAGCTCTTTTCCATATCGTGTTTGCTCTTGTTTCGTTTCCTTTCGTCAGGGCCTCACTTTGCTTGTTCGGTAGGGAGTAAAGTGGTGCTCTTCATTAACCGACCCTCAAACACATCATTTAGGGCTCTTGCCACCGATTTCCCGTTCTGTTCTCCTATTATCCTTGCAAGGATCTCAAGGTCTGGTCGTGGCTTGTCCTTAGGTGGGTGCTCGAAAATCATCGCTGATTGTCCTCCCACCTCTGCTGGCCTTTCCGTCCCCTCGTCGCCACCGCGCGGTCGTTCCGGAATAATTTTTATCTCTTTGTTATGCACCATTCTCGTGACTTTTTTTCCCCAATGGATCGCCTGCGTGATTAAGGATCCTAGTAGTTCGTTTGTCCAGCCTTTTTCCTGTGGTCTGTTTTTCCTTAGGGTAGCAAGGGGGTCTCCCATTTCTTGAGCCTCTAACTGTTTCTGACATACCTCCATCATTGCGCCACCCCGCATACATATGTTCTGAATCTGTCCTAATATCTTGTCGTAGCCCTCGTTATCAGGATGCGTAGTCGGTGTTTCGACCGCCTCTCCTGTATGTTTTCTTATCACAGCTACGTACGAATCTGGGTTCTGCAGACCTGTCTCCACTGGGAGGAATCTGAAAATCTGTTGCCACATGTATGCATAATCTGGCACCTTAAATACTGAATGGACCGCCTCGTGTACTAAGAGATCTGCCTGGATTGTTTCTAGTGAATCAAAAAATCCCTTAAACAATTCTATCGTGCCGTCCTTCTTTGAATGCGCTAACTCGTTTATGTCCCCTGCCTCTGACGGACTGCATAGGAAATGTCCCTCGTCATACAATGCTCCCTTCCTTTGTAGATATTTGTTGACCTCCTGAAGATTTTTGATATATCTTTGGTCTTCTGTATTCCCAGCCATGCTTATTGCTTCGATTGCTGCACTAATTTTTTCATCCGCTTTTGCCAGAGCGCGCATAACTGTTGGCATATACGCTTTTTGAGTCTGCTCAAACGCCTCGGGGGTCGTCTCCTCCTCCATTCCCTGCATACTCATTTCTCTCCCTATTTCCTCCTCCTCCTTTCCGCCACGCATGGTTTCCAGCCAGACAATCATTCGATTATCCCAGTGTGTCCGTTCTGGTAAATTCTTAAACTTGCCTTTTATCTCGTTTATATACCGCTCTTTTGCATCTTTTGTCCTCTTGCTATCTATCGTTTCTCTCATCGGGCTCTGAAAATTTTCGTCGTTTTCTTCTTGGGTTCCTGGTATCAAATTTTTCCCCCAATGAATCCCTGTTCTTTGGATCCGTTGGGTATTGACATTCGATAACTCCTCCGGGTCTTGCTGCACCACATGCGTCAACTCATGGGCAATCAACCCTTGCCCCCCTCGACTCCCCGGGTTATATTCCCCCCGCCGAAAGAACACATCCTGCCCCGTCGTAAACGCCTTCGCCTGAATCGATTGATTCAACTCATCCGCCTGCCCATCCGTATGCACCCGCACCCCACTAAAATCCGCCCCCATCGCCTGTCCCATAGACGCCTGCAGTCTGGGGTCTAACGGCCATCCCCGGCCACGGGCCTGATCGATGGCCGTCGTCAAATCCGCCGACGCCTCCCCCTCTGCAGTCTCTGCGCGTCTCTGGATCTTTACCCTCGGCTGGGGGCGCTCTTCCATCCGCATCAGTTCGCGCTGTAGGGCTCGTTTGCCGGGCGATGATCGCATGGGATTGAAATTCGGCTGGGGGCGCTCTTCCACCTGCATCAGTTCGCGCTGCAATGCTGAGAAGGCGGGCGATCTTTGCAGGGTAGAGATTTGCCGTTGGGGCTGGAGCGCCGTCTCCTCGGTGTCTTCCTGGCGGTTTACGGACGGTTCTTGAGGGGACTGGGCGATCGTGGGGGCGTTAATCTGCTCCACCACCTGATCGGCCACCTGATCGGC
>JAKSDM010001673.1 GCA_022360135.1 Pseudanabaenales cyanobacterium
ATCCGCGTATTCCCTTCGGCGGCGTTAAACGATCAGGCTATGGTCGCGAACTAGGTGTTCAAGGCATCCATGAGTTCGTCAATTTGAAGACGATTTGGATTAAATAGGACTAGGGAGGGGGAATTGAGGTAGCGTGTATTAATAAATCTTGAGTTTTGGGTAAAGGGAGGATGGGATATTTAACTCCCCCTGCTTCCCCTGCCCCCCCGCCTCCCTCCCCACTCCCCCAACTCTCCTCCTTGCTGTTCCCTGTCCCTAATCCTTAATCGCTAATTGCTAACTGCATAACTACCATGGACAACTTCAACACCGCCGAACTACTCGTCCGATGTCTCGAAAACGAGGGCGTTGAGTATATCTTCGGCGTACCTGGGGAAGAGAATTTGCAAATTTTGGAAGCCTTGAAACATTCGTCTATTCAATTCGTCACAACTCGCCATGAACAAGGCGGGGCTTTCATGGCCGATGTCTACGGTCGCTTAACGGGCAAAGCAGGAGTTTGCTTGTCTACCCTAGGTCCAGGCGCCACGAACCTGATGACAGGGGTGGCGGACGCTAACCTCGATCGAGCCCCCCTGGTGGCCATTACGGGGCAGGTGGGTACGGATCGAATGCACATTGAGTCCCACCAGTATCTCGATTTAGTGGCGATGTTCTCGCCAGTGACCAAATGGAATACTCAAATTGTTCGTCCCAGCAACACCTCAGAAATTGTCCGCAAAGCGTTTAAGCTAGCCCAATGCGAAAAGCCGGGGGCAGTCCACATCGATCTGCCCGAAAATATCGCCGCCATGCCTGCCACGGGTGAGCCTCTGCGACGGGATAGTCAAGAGAAAATCTACGCCTCCTCCCAAAGTATCCAGCAGGCGGCGGTGGCGATTTCCCAAGCAACGAATCCGATGATCTTGGTGGGCAATGGGGCAATTCGATCTAGAGCTAGCGAAGCGCTGACGGAATTCGCCACCCATCTCAACATTCCTGTTGCTAACACTTTTATGGGCAAAGGCGTGCTCCCTTATACCCATCCCCTAGCCCTGTGGACCTTTGGACTGCAGCAACGGGATTTTATCTCCTGTGGCTTAGAAAAGACAGACTTGGTGATCGCCGTCGGCTATGACTTAGTGGAGTATTCCCCCAAACGCTGGAACCCGAGTGGGCGGATTCCCATTCTACATATCGGTTTGACCCCTGCCGAGATTGACAGCAGTTACATCCCCCGGGTAGAAGTGGTGGGGGATATTTCCGACTCCCTGATGGAGATTTTAAAGCGGGTTAATCGTCAGGGGCGTCCCAATCCCTATGGCTTGAGTTTGCGGGAAGACATTCGAACCGACTATGAAGAGTACGCTGCCGATGAAGGTTTCCCGATTAAACCGCAAAAATTAATCTATGACTTGAGACATGTCATGGGGGCGGAAGATATTGTGATTTCTGACGTAGGGGCTCACAAGATGTGGCTGGCCCGTAACTATCATTGCGTTCGCCCCAACACCTGCCTCATTTCCAATGGATTCGCCGCGATGGGGATTGCCATTCCCGGGGCGATCGCGGCTAAATTGGTCTATCCTTCTCGCAAAGTGGTGGCGGCCACTGGCGATGGCGGTTTCATGATGAATTGCCAGGAACTGGAAACGGCTCTGCGTGTAGGTACAGCCTTCGTCACCATTATTTTTAACGACGGCGCCTACGGTCTAATCGAGTGGAAGCAGCACAGTCACTACGGCGAATCGGCCTTTGTTCATTTCAAGAATCCAGACTTTGTCAAACTAGCAGAGAGCATGGGGCTGAAGGGATATCGGATCGAATCCACCCAGGATTTTGTCCCCGTTCTTAAGGAAGCATTGGAGCAAGCTGTGCCCGCCGTGATCGATTGCCCAGTGGATTACCGGGAAAATCTACTTTTCAGTCAAAAGACTGAGGAGTTAAGCTGCGTGATGTAGCGGGGGCTCTAATTCAGTCGTAACATTCTGGCTGGGAAAAGAATTCAGGAGATAGAAATCAGTTATCTACGGACACTGGCAATGCCCGTGGATAGCTGGATTTTGGATTTTGGATTTTGGATTTTGGATTTTATAAGTAGGTAGGCAAAATTAATTACAAAGTCGATACGCAGTAACCACAGAATGTCAGGTTGAGTGGAGCGACGCGGAATTGAGATATCTCAGACTTTAGCGGGAGATTGGGATTCCGAGCTTAGCGAGGAATGACACTTGGTCTCATTGAAATTTTCAATGCACAGGGTGGGCATTGCCCATATGGCTTATTTCAGTGCCATTCCACCCGATACCCCACACTCTACCTTGCCAAAATGGGTTCAATCCAAGGGAGAATTGCTATAGATTCTATCTCGGTGATATTTTCCCCTTTAGGCTGTTACCCTAAAATTCTTAAGAGGCTTTCAATCAGGACATCGTGGATCTAGAAAATCTAGAGGTTGCTAAGGTTGAATATGCGTATGGACAAGCTGCTTTTGAGCGGGGAAATTACCGCCAGTCGATTCAACATTTAGAAGCAGCAGTTGAATTGGCCAGTCAAATAACGCCCTTGGGGGGTGAGATTCAAATTTGGTTAGTGACGGCTTATACAGCGGCGGATCGTCAGGATGAGGCGATCGCTCTCTGTGAAAAACTCAGTCGCCATCCTGATCTGGAAATCCGCAAGCAAAGTTGTCAGCTACTTTATATTCTTCGGGCGCCTAAGTTGAAAACGCGGCCAGAGTGGCTGACTCAGATTCCTGATTTAGGATCGATTACGGCGGACAATGACAAGGCTTTCAAAGGCGGAGGACGCTATGCTCAGACCCACCAGCGTAAATTCCAGCAGCCACCCAATTCCGAATCAGAACTGATTGATCTGAATCAGGTCAATACTCAGGACAATCATTTTATCTGGATCGCCTTGATTGGGACTGGATTAATTATTGGCAGCTTAGTTTGGCTAGGGTAGACGTAATACGCCTAGGTGACTTACCCTGGCTGGTAAGAACTTCATATGAGTTTTACGCATATTGACGGTGAAGGTCTGTAACAATAATCACCAATTTTTGGGGTGGCGTGGAACTTTAGGGTGTTGTCTACAGACGAAGATAACAATATTCACTTGCAGGGTGTGCTGCCAATGTCTGTTTGAGCAGTCAGTTTGAGCAGCAGTGAATAACCCATTTTTTGACGCCAACTCTAGGTGGCGCTAAGCCGAATGAAGCTATCTTCTTTATTTCAGAAGACTCTGGTAGGACAAGTGATCCTCTTTAGTATTGTCACTCTCAGCATGTCTGTGGCGTCAGCCTATAGTTTGCGTTGGCACTTAACGGGGGAATACAGCAGTCGAGGCAGTGCGATCGCCAAGGGTATTGCAGATTCCAGTGCAGAGTTACTGGGATCGGATTCTCCAGAAACTTTTCAGGCTATTATCGATGAATCCGCTGATCTGCGTGGAGTCGCTTACATCTTTGTGCTCAACGCCAAGCGACAAATCATCGCCCATACCTTTAAGGAGGCTATTCCGAAGCAATTTCTTAACCTCTCTGTTAATCCAAACCCAACCAAATGGGGAAAAGACGGTTCGAATCCAAGGGGCATGAGGCGATTTACCCACTCTCCTAATTTTGAGGGAGTCAATGGAGAGGCGATCGTGCAATACCGCAGAGGTAAAGGCTTTGGTTACGCCATCGATATTTCTGTCCCGATTCTTGAGGGGAACGGCGGATATGTTCATGTGGGGATGGATCAAACCCGGCTGATTACGCAGATTCGATCGGCGATCGCGCTACAGTCAGTGGTGATTTTCCTCTTGTTCGTTGTCAGCGTTATTGCCACCTATATCATGGTGAACCGCATTTCGCGACCGCTTCATCAGCTGATTGACTATGCCAAACGTCTGGCGGCCCGTGATTTTTCACCCCCAATAGGTATCCAATCTAACGATGAAATTGGTCTGCTGGCCTCTACCATGCAGACGATGGCCGCCGATACGCAGACCTTCATAAGGCAACTCGAACAAGCTCTAGAAGAGCTTCAAAACACCCAAACTCAGCTTGTTCAGAGCGAAAAGATGTCCAGTTTAGGGCAACTGGTGGCGGGCG
Source organism: Pseudanabaenales cyanobacterium (assembly GCA_022360135.1). Classification (GTDB taxonomy): domain Bacteria; phylum Cyanobacteriota; class Cyanobacteriia; order Phormidesmidales; family Phormidesmidaceae; genus JAKSDM01. The sequence continues at coordinate 4,082 of JAKSDM010001673.1, forward strand.
TCGCCCACGAAATCAACAATCCGATCAACTTCATCGCTGGCAATATCAACTATGCCTCAACCTATACCCACCAAATGATTGACTTGTTGAAGCTGTACAACTCGCAGAGTCATGCATCTAATTCTGAGATCGACGCAAAAGCTGAAGCGATCGATCTCAATTTTTTGATGGAGGATTTTCCTAAATTGCTCACCTCCATGAGGTTGGGGACTGAACGCATTCAGGAAATTATTAAGTCTCTGCGCAATTTTTCCAGATTAGATCAGGCTGAGGTCCAGAAGGTAAATATTCATGAGGGCATTGACAGCACTCTGATGATCTTAAAGCACCAGTTACAGGCTAATGGCCACCGCCCTCCCATTGAACTGGTCAAAGAGTACGGCGAACTCCCCGCTGTCGAGTGTTATCCTGGACAACTCAATCAAGTGTTTATGAACCTTCTAGCTAATGCCATTGATGCGCTGGAAAAAGGCTCCGGGAAAATAGGGCGTAAGGGGGATGGAGGGAATGGGAAAAAGACATTACCTTCCTTATCTGACTCATCTTCCCAATCTCCAATCCCCAATTCTCAATCCTTAGTCCCCAAGATTGAGATTAAAACAGAGTTACTCAAAGATAATTGGGTGGCCATTCGTATTGTTGACAACGGATCAGGAATTCCAGCAGATAAACGGCAGAAATTATTTGATCCCTTCTTCACCACCAAACCCATCGGCAAGGGGACAGGATTGGGACTGGCCATCAGTCATCAGGTAATTGTGGAAAAGCATCACGGCCACCTGCAATGCCTTTCAGACCTTGGCCAAGGCACAGAGTTTATTATCGAAATTCCCGTCTATCAGTCAAAATCTTCGGCTGTCATCCCTACCATCCCTCAGGTTGTGAGATAATGCGCTGGATTGAGTGTTGCTCGGAAGTCGCCTGTGTTAGAAGCAATCCGTGACGCGCTCTGGCATCGTTTCAAAGGGGTTGAACTCCTGGTGCTAGCTTCCCTATTGCTGTCAGGGTGCGCTCACTATGATGTGGGCATTCAATTCGACAGTCAAACCCACGGTGCGATTGTGCAACATGTTCGTTTGGGAGAGCGTCTGACCACATCGAGCGGTCCTGCCGCTCAACAGTGGCTAGCTCAATTGGAAAAACAGGCACGGCAATTGGGGGCTCAAGTTCAACATCCCTCCAAGTGGGAGTTGTCTGTCGTGCTTCCCTTCAATAATGGGGCTGACCTATCAAAAAAGTTCAATAATTTTTGGGGCTCGGGTGACCCAGACAGTCTGGCTCAAACCTTAGGTCTGCCAGCAATCCAATCCCATTTAAGCGTGAGTCAACGCAACTGGCTGATGGTTTTGCGTAATCATCTGACATACGACCTGGACTTACAAGGTATCGGCACTCTAATCAACCTCAATAGCGGATTGATAGAAGGCGGTGGTTTGCTAGACCTAGAATTTAGACTGATAACGCCTTGGGGGAGTAAACCCTTACCATTGAGTCAAGCGCCTCAAAACCAGGGGCGAGTTCAAGTTTGGACACTCAAACCTGGACAATTGAATCACATTGAGGTGATCTTTTGGTTACCCAGTCCGATTGGGATTGGGGCCATGCTGATTATGCTTTTGGTGATTATTGGCAGATACCTGAAACATGGCCTATGGAGCCCTTCTCTAGAGAATGATCCGCTTCGACGCCGAGGCGGCGTCAACGTCAAGCGATTCTGAGATTTTTTCTTAGTTCAAGACTGCCTATACCCCATACCCTATACCCCGCCTTTACAGAGATGTATTCTACACAAGTGAGAATCGATATATATTGGGGCTGGATACCGGAATGGAAGCGCAAGCTGTTTTTTTATCCCCTGCTTAAAATTCATGATTACGGATTGAGGAGCAAGTTGATGCGACAGGTCAATTTTTTAGTTATTTTCATTATTTGTCTAGCGTTGGTTCTCTTCGGTATTGAAAATACAGAACCAACCACAATTCATATCGTTAAAGGCGTGGATATCGAGGCTCCCCTTTGCGTTGAGCTGATTGTGGGCATGGGTGTCGGGGCTATCCTGGCTTGGGTTTTCAGTGTTTGGGTCCAGATTCAGAGTTATCTGCAAACAGGGCAAGAAATGGAGCAACGCCAACTCCGTATCGAAGAGCTAGAAAAAGATGTTGAGCGCTATCAGGTAGAGTTAGAAGCACAGCAGCTGATGCTCCCCGCCTCTAAAGCTAAAACGCAGGAATCGGAAACTAGTGAAGCGTTTGCTAAGTGAGTAAATTGTCATGACACTCTCCCTGGCTCAAAATGCGATCGCCTTTTTGATTGATCTGGCGGAAAGGGGAGAGATTGACCCTTGGGATGTTAAGGTTATCGAAGTGATTGACCGCTTCTTAAGTAGCCTGCCATCCCTGCCCAAGGAAAACAATGAATCCGGTCGTTCTCCCTATGAAACAAGTTTGTCAGAGTCAGGACAGGCTTTTCTCTATGCCTCTATGCTGGTGTTGCTGAAGGCTGATACATTGGTCCGCTCAGAGGCGGATGAAGAAGAGGCGGCGTTGGAAGCGGAAGAGTTGATTGATCAGGGGGCGCTGGATCAATCGACCAAGCTGCCTCACAATTTAGAGCGGCATCTGCATCGACGGGCTGTGGCGTCACCG